>JAAXUM010000269.1 GCA_013336025.1 Chlorobiaceae bacterium | reverse complement strand
GAACACCAGTTACTGCTTCACACCGACACCCACGAAGCAATGCTGGACAGTTATGCACAAACCACCTCTGAGGTTTCATCTTACAGAGAGACCCTGACAAGAATTTCTACTTTAAAAAAACAGCTTGCCCTCCTGCAGAAAAATGCCGCGGTATCAAAAGAAAAAAAGGATCTCTTTTCGTACCAGCTCAATGAAATCAGTGCTCTTGAGCTGAAAGCCGGAGAGGGGGATGTAATCGATAAGGAAATCATCCTGCTTGAAAATGCCGAAACGCTTTTCAGTCTCTGTTCAAGTTTATGTACAGAACTCTACGACAAAGATCACTCAGCCTATGCCGCAATCACAACATCAGGGCACATTCTTGAAAAGCTTGCGCTTATTGATCCGCAATTTGAAAGGCACCTTGAAGAAAACAGAGGTACCGCAAGTGTCATTGAAGAACTCTACCGTTTTTCACGCCGCTATACGACACTTGTTGAGTTCAACCAGGAAAAACTTGACGAGCTCAGGCAGCGACAGATTCAGTTGCACAGAGCACAAAAAAAGTATGACAAAACTCTCGACGAACTGATCGTCTTCAAAGATGAGCTTACCGCAGCGCTTGCCATGGAAGAGACGATTGCCGAAGAGATAAACTCGATCCTTGATGAGATCACTCTGGAGAAAACCAATCTTTCCATAAGAGCTCAATTCCTTTCATCAAAACGCCAGGCAGCAGCGCTGCTGCTTGGCGAGGTTGTCCGGAAGGAACTCAGTGGACTGGGAATACCAAACGCTCTTTTCACCGTCAGCATCTCTCAGCAAGAGCAACCCGAAGGGGAAATTACCATTGGAGAAAAAAACTTTCAGGAATTCTCCGGCGGATATGACCGCGTCGAGTTTCTTGTTTCTACCAATCCCGGCGAAAAGCCAAAACCTCTCGCCAAGGTGGCATCTGGTGGGGAAATTTCCCGGATCATGCTTGCATTGAAAACTGCCCTTGCTGCTTCAGCAGATCTCCCTGTGCTTGTTTTTGACGAGATCGATACAGGAATCAGCGGCTCTGTTGCTGCTTCTGTTGCTCAAAGCCTTAAACGGCTATCAAGTCTCCATCAGATCATTGCCATTACTCACCTGCCGCAGATTGCCGCAATGGCGGACCTGCACCTTTCCGTGAGCAAATCGGTACAGCAGGAAAGAACCACAACCGAGGTAACCGCCCTTCATGGAGACGGCCGACTGCATGCCCTTGCCGTGCTTGTCAGTGGCAAAAAACTATCCCCTTCATCACTGAAACTTGCCGGAGAGCTGCTTGAAAGCGCAAAATCCGTTTAGAAAATGAGAAACTTTGCCTTATTATGCGTACCATGTCAAGTTTCTGATTAACAAGGGATACCATTATGTCCACACGATACATTGCAGGATCAGCCGTTGCTCTTGTCACTCCTTTCAGGAAGAACAACACTATTGATACCGATGCATTAAAAAAACTGGTCCAGTTCCATATCGACGCGGGAACTGATATCATCATACCTTGCGGAACTACCGGGGAGTCGCCAACACTGACTTCCGATGAACAGTTCGAGATTATCCGCACCGTCAGGGAAGAAGCGGATGGCAAAATCATGGTTGCTGCGGGAGCAGGCACCAATGCAACCTCTCATGCTGTGGAACTTGCAAAAAACGCTGAAAAAGCCGGTGCTGCAGCAATTCTGTCGGTTGCCCCTTATTACAACAAACCCTCTCAGGAAGGCTTCTATCAGCACTTCCGACATATTGCCGAAGCGGTTTCTGTTCCGATTATTGTTTACAATGTTCCAGGAAGAACCGGATGTAACCTGTCGGCATCAACGATTCTGCGGCTTGCCAGAGATTTCGAAAACATTGCAGCTGTCAAGGAGGCTTCAGACAATATGAGCCAGATCATGGAGCTTCTTGAAGAGAGACCGGAGAATTTCTCGGTAATGACAGGCGAAGATATGCTGATTCTGCCCTTCATGGCAATGGGTGGTGACGGGGTAATCTCCGTGGCGGCAAACCAGATTCCGTCAACGGTAAAACAACTTGTCATTGCAGCAAAGCAGGGGAATCTTGATGAAGCCAGAGCCTTAAACCGGAAGTACCACAGGCTGTTCAAAATGAACTTCATCGAAAGCAATCCTGTACCGGTAAAGTACTGCCTCTCCCTGATGGGAATGATTGAGGAAAACTACAGGCTGCCACTTGTCCCCTTATCCGATGAAAACAAAACTGTACTGAAAAAGGAGATGGAGTTCCTCGGGCTTATTTAAGAGTCCCGAGGTTTTCCACAAAAGCGTCAAGTTCCTCTTTGGTACGTTTTTCGGTAACGGCAACAAGCAGACCTGCGTCATCATATTCTGAAAGATCACAACCGGCAAATATTTTCTTTTCCAGAAGTTTACAGATCACTTCTCGGGCAGCAACCGGCGTGTCAACAACAAATTCACGGAAAAAAGGTGAACTGTATTTCAGTGAAAAGCCCGGGATGCCGGCAATTTTTTCTGCAAGGTAGTGCGATTTAAGCGCGGATTGCTCTGCAACTTCAACAATACCCTGTTTACCCAGAAGTGAGAGATAGACCGCAGCGTGCAGCGCGTTAAGAGCCTGATTGGTGCAGATGTTCGAAGTGGCTTTTTCCCGTCTTATATGCTGTTCACGAGTTTGCAGTGTCAGAATAAAGCCATCGTCTCCACTTCGGTCTTTCGTCATTCCAACCAGACGACCGGGAATTTTGCGGACAAGATCCTGTTTAACGGTAAAAATCCCAAGGTATGGGCCGCCGAAACTCTGAGCATTTCCAAGTGTCTGACCTTCACCGACAGCTATGTCGGCACCATAACTACCGGGAGCTGCAAGGAGTCCAAGTGAAACGGGATCCGCTGAAACGACAAAAAGAGCGCCGTTGCTGTGCGCAAGTTCTCCTATAGCCTCAACATCTTCCAGAGAGCCATAAAAATTGGGCTGCTGAACAATCACTGCTGCGCATCGCCCTGTGACGAGCGCACGAAGTCCGTCAAGGCTTCCAACACCGTCTTCCAGCGTATTCTGAATGACAGCGCTGTGCCCGCCTGCCTCCAGATAGGTTTTCAATACTGAGCAATAGTGCGGATGAAGTTTGCCGGCAATAATGACCTCCTGACGTCCGGTAACGCTTATGGCCATCAGTACCGCCTCGGCAAGCGCTGTGGCTCCATCATACATCGACGCATTGGCTACATCCATGTCGTACAGGCGGCACATCAGACTCTGATACTCATAAATCGCC
>JAAXUM010000268.1 GCA_013336025.1 Chlorobiaceae bacterium | reverse complement strand
GGCGGCGGTAACCGTTCCGATCGGCTTGATACCGAATTTCTCAACCAGCACTGCTGCCACATTGGGGGTCAGGAACTCGGGAAGTGTTGGTCCGAGGCGGATTCCTTTGACTCCCAGATAGAGCAGGGCAAGCAGCACCGTAACGGCTTTCTGCTCGTACCATGCAATATCGAAGGAGATAGGCAGATCGTTGATATCATCAAGACCGAATACCTCCTTGAGCTTCAGAGCAATAACCGCAAGTGAGTAGGAGTCGTTGCACTGGCCCGCATCAAGCACGCGAGGAATACCGCCGATATCGCCAAGTTCAAGTTTGTTGTAGCGATACTTCGCACACCCTGCCGTCAGAATGACGGTATTGTCCGGCAGAGCACCGGCAACATCGGTATAGTACTGGCGCGAGTTGTGACGTCCGTCACAGCCGGCCATCACCACAAACCGTTTGATAGCTCCGCTCTTGACCGCATCAACCACCTTGTCGGCAAGTGCAATCACCTGGTTATGGGCAAATCCGCCGGTGATGGTTCCGTTTTCAATCTCTTTCGGCGCCTGGCAGTTTTTAGCCAGCGCTACAAGAGCGGAAAAATCTTTCTGACCGCCTTCAGCACGCGCAGGAATATGTTTCAGGCCGGGATAACCAGCCATACCGGTGGTAAACATCCTGTTACGATAGGACTCGCGAACCGGCACAATGCAGTTTGTCGTCATGAGAATGGGGCCGTTGAACGAATCGAACTCACGATCCTGTGACCACCATGAACCTCCATAGTTTCCCACAAAATGCGAATACTTCTTGAATGCCGGATAGTAGTGAGCCGGCAGCATTTCGCAGTGCGTATAAACATCAACTCCGGTACCTTCGGTCTGTTTCAGCAGATCTTCCATATCGCGAAGGTCGTGCCCTGAAATGAGGATGCCGGGATTGGTGCCGACACCGGTTTTTACCGTGGTGATTTCCGGCTGACCATAGGTTTCGGTGTTGGCCTTGTCGAGCAGCGCCATCGCCTTGACGGCAACGTCTCCGGTTTCGAGCACCAGCGCGGTCAGTTCATCTGCCGAAAGCTCTTTGGTCAGCGCTGCAAGCCCTTTGACATAAAACGCATAGATATCGTCATCATGGTAACCGAGAACTGCCGCATGATCGGTATAGGCGGCAAGACCCTTGATTCCGTAAAGCACAAGGCTTTTGAGTGACTGAAGGTCTTCGTTGGCACTCAGGCTCTCGATGCCTGCCGTCTCGGCTTTTGCAAGAAAATCATCCTTTGAACTGCCATTCCAGCAGGCTGCATCATGCTCAGGCTGAACAGCCATAGTCGCCTTCAGTTCATCACGAAGAGCAAGGGTCTTGCGGATCTGCACAACGATGGCATCCTCATCGAAATTGGTATTGGTGACGGTTACAAAAAGAGACTCACTGATAAGCCGGCCTACTTTTCGCGACACACTGCCTTGCTGTTGTTCTGCTGCGAGCGCAAGACCTTCGGTTGCATAGACAAGCACATCCTGAAGCTTCGCGGTCATATCATCCTTTCCGCACACACCTCTCACGGTACATCCGCTTCCATGGACACTTTCCTGACACTGGTCACAGTACATTCCCATCTCTCTATCCTCCATTGTTGGTTATTTTGTATTTATACCCGATGATAACAAGAGCGCCATTTTCCTGTCTCCAGCAGCACCTTCGCTATCACCTTTTTTTTCTTTTGCTAACGCCCGGTTCTTATATGCTGTACATAAAAGCCGCCTGTTGCCTGGCTTTCGCTCTATGATTTCGCTGAAATCCAGCATGGCTCCATGCATGTCACCGCTTTTGAGCCTTGCCATACCACGATTACCATAAGCCGTAATGGCTTCACGAAAGCGAAGCCCTATCTTCAGTGCCATGGTAAAATCAGCTATGGCACCATCAAAATCATCGCAACTGCTGCGGGCATTCCCCCGATCATAGTACGCCTCGGCCTTGCCGGGATGTTCGGCGATAACCCTGCTGATCTCCATTGCCGTTCCCCTGTACCCGCCCATTGCATCTTTCAGCATGCTCAATCAGACTTTAAAATTTAAACCTCAGTGTCTCGTTATAAGTGCCGCACTCCTGTCGGTTCAGCGTTTCAATCGAAAATCAGGAATCCAAAATCTCTTCAAACCCACTCTTCCGACAGGGTTTCTCCCTGCAGGGAGATCACCACCTTTTTTACCGGCACCTTGCGCGAGGCATTGCGCTGTGCTTCGGCAACTATCGACATAAGTCCGCCGCAGCAGGGCACCTCCATGATAGCAACAGTGATGGTGTTGATGTGTGACATATCGATCATGGCTGCAAGTTTGTCGACGTAAATATCCATGCCGGAGTCGAGCTTCGGACAGGCGATCGCAAGGCTTTTGCCGCTCATGAACTTTCCATGAAAGTCGCCGACGGCAAACGCCGCGCAGTCGGCGGCAAGGAGGAGATCGGAACGCTCGAAACAGGGTGCCTGGGGAGAAATCAGATGGAGCTGGATCGGCCACTGGCGGAGTGCACTGTGAACAGGTGCGCCGGGTATAGCGGCAACCGCAGCTTCAGATTTACCATGAACATTGAAATCTATAGTCCTGCTGCCAGGGCATCCGCCGGCGTGCGGCGCATGGTGGTGCGCTGCCGGTTGGCGAACGGCTTCATGTTCAAGCGGGTTGGCAATTCCCTCCTCTTCGAGGTATTCAAGTGCCTGCTGAAAAAAATCGCTCTGGCCATGATCCATAAGGTGACGCAGATGAGCGGCAATAACATTGGGTCCGCCTTTTGCAATGCTCTCATGCATGACGCGTTTTTCATCATAGGGTTCGGCTTCACGGGTTACAATTTTCATTGCCCCTGTCGGACAGTGGCCGATGCAGGCGCCAAGACCATCGCAGAACAGGTCGCTGATGAGACGGGCTTTGCCGTCGATCACCTGTAACGCCCCTTCAGGACAACCCGGAATGCAATCGCCGCATCCGGTACATCTGGTTTCATCTATCGTGATAATCTGTCGTTTCATTTTTTATTCCTTTTATAGGTTCATCACTGCCAGCTCAATGTTTGCACATCAGGGTTTCACCTGATTTGCCTCTTCAAGGTCACGAAGCAGCTTGCCGATGGTCACCTTTTCAAACTCGCTCTGAACAACCTGCTCAATACGCATGATCTCATGACGCAACACACAGCGCGCACGATTGGCGCAAATCTGCTTGCGGAACATGCACTCCGACACCTGTACCCTGCCCTGAAAAAAGATCGGAAGAGCACACG
>JAAXUM010000267.1 GCA_013336025.1 Chlorobiaceae bacterium | reverse complement strand
GAGTATGAACGAGCAGGAAGGGTAGCCGGTGCAGACATTACTTTTCTTTCTCTTGCTGCTGAAAACAGCTTCAGGTTACCTTCGATTGAGCTGCTGGCAGAAAGGTTGCTTCATGCTGACGCCTTCATTGCGGCAAACCCGAATAACCCCACGGGAACAGAAGTTCCCCCGGAGATTATCATGGCGCTTGCAAGCCGTTTTCCTGACAAATGGTTTATAGTTGACGAGGCTTTTATTCAGTTTACTCCCGTTTTTCCCGACATCTCGCTTATGGGAAAAGTTCGTGCGCTGAGAAATGTTATTGTGGTGCACTCGCTCACCAAATTCTATGCGCTTCCCGGCTTGCGCCTTGGAGCTGTGATTGCCCATCCGGATATTATCAGGAGACTGCTCAACTACAAAGAGCCCTGGACGGTTAATGCCATTGCCGAGTCGGTTGCCCCTTTGCTGCTTGAGTGCGGTGACTACGAAGAGAAGTTGCGAACCATGATTTTTTCTGAGAGAGAGAGGATAACAGCTGCGTTTTCAACTATTGAGGGAATGGAACTCGTCGGCGGCGCCGCCAATTTTTTCCTTGCCCGGTGGAACGGAGCGTGTTTATTTGATGCGTTGCTTCTTTATCTTTCAGGTCAAGGAATTTATGTCAGAGACTGCCGGAACTTTTCCGGTCTTGAGGATAACTATTTCCGCTTTGCCGTGAGGAGTCCCGAGGAGAACAGTGTGTTTCTTGATGCCCTCCGGACAGCTTCCGGTTCACTACAATCGTGTTGAGTCGTTTATGAACTTTATGAATGAGTTTATACTCCCGTTAGCTTTCACTCTCGACCTTCTGTTTGGCGATCCTCGCTGGATCTCTCATCCCGTTCAGTGGATAGGCCGGCTTGCTCATTTCACCGAAGAGCGTTTGCGTCGAACCCGACTGCCGCTTCGTCTGGCCGGTATTCTCGCTGTCATGATTGTTGTGGGCGGTTCCGCCGGATCAGCCTGGCTACTCATCTCCATAGCCAGCCATCTGCATCGCGTGGCAGGATTAGCCGTCAGCATCTATCTGCTCTTCAGCTCGTTTGCCGTCAGAAGTCTTGGTGATCATGCCGGAGCGGTACAGGTTGCGCTTGAAGCGGGAGACAAAGAGCTCGCCCGCCAGAAGGTCTCTTTAATGGTTGGTCGTGATACGGCCGTGCTGGATGAAGGCGGTATAGCGCTTGCTGCAACTGAGAGTGTAGCTGAAAACACCGTTGACGGTGTCACCGCCCCCTTGTTCTATGCACTGCTTTTTGGCCCTGCAGGAGCAATAGCCTATAAAGCGATCAATACCCTTGACTCTACCTTCGGTTATAAAAATGAGCGTTATCTGGAGTTCGGATGGGCTTCGGCAAAGCTTGATGATCTGGCCAACTATCTTCCAGCGCGATTGACCGTCATCTTGATTGCTGTTGCAGCGGTGATCGGCAAACTCAGGTTTTTTGATATCTTTAAATCTGTCTGGAAGGGGGCCCGGCTTCACGAAAGTCCCAATGCCGGTTATCCGGAATCAGCATTTGCGGGAGCTCTCGGCGTCACTTTTGGCGGTGAACGGAGTTATGGTGGTGTTGTGCAGCACGCTCCGCTGCTTGGAGTAAAACCTGGTCAGTGCACACCACTCGTCATCCGCCAGAGTATCGCGCTTATGTGGATGACCGCCGTGCTTTTTCTTGGTGCAGGCATGGGAATCAGAGTTATGATTCAATCTGAATGGTGAAGTATAAAAAAATGAAATCATGAACGCATAGATCATCTTCAAACGTTTTTTTCCGCAAACCACAAATAAACCATGAAACCTCGACGTATTCTCCTTTTCACCGGCAACGGCAAGGGAAAAAGCACAGCGGCATTCGGTATGCTTGCAAGAGCGCTCGGTCACGGTATGAAAGCCAGAGTGATCCAGTTTGTAAAGTCTGATGATGCAGTAGGCGAGCAGCGTTTTTTCAACCGGATTAACGGGGTGGAGTGGGATCAGTTCGGCAGGGGATTTCTGCCGCGCGATCGGCAGAGCCCGAAGATGGAGGAGCATAGAGATGCCGCACGGTCAGGTCTTGATGCTGCGATTGCCGCCCTAGCCTCTCCTGATTACGATTTTGTACTGCTTGATGAGCTTTGTTTTGCGCTTGGGCAGCATCTCATTTCCGCCGAACCGCTGCTGGAAGCGCTTCGGTCTACCGAGGATGGCAAGATTGTCGTGTTGACAGGGCGAGATGCTCCGCAGGAGCTTGTAGCCGCTGCCGATACCGTTACTGAAATGAGCATGATCAAACACGGGTTTGAACAGGGAATCCCTGCACAGATCGGGGTGGAAAACTGAGACTGCATGAACCGTTCAAAAGAGTGTATCGATAATCGATTTACCGGCAAGCAGTATAAACAGTCGCGCTACAAGCTGGTTTTGTTTCTACTTGCCGTTCCGTTACTGCTTCTCCTTTCCCTGCTGCTTGGAGCTTCGGGAATAGGCATCCCCGATCCTGCGCTGCCGGCAGGAAAGGCAATTATCGGCCTGCGTGTCGGCAGAATGCTGATGGGTCTGATGGTCGGAGCTGCGCTTTCGGCATCAGGCGTCGTTTTTCAGGCGCTCCTGCGTAATCCGCTTGCCGAGCCCTATGTGCTTGGAGTCAGCGGCGGGGCCGGACTTGGCGCAACGTTCAGTATTCTTGCAGGCGGATCGTTGTTTCTTCCCTTCAGTCTTCCGGTTGTCGCCTTTATTTCAGCCCTCGTAACCCTTCTTATCGTCTATATGATAGCAAGCCAGGGTGGAGGAGGGGCCCCTTCGGTTTACAGCCTCATTCTGAGCGGCGTAATTGTCAGTGCCATTGCGTCAAGCATCATCATGTTTCTTGTCTCCTCTGCCAGTGTCGAGGGGATGCACAATGTCATCTGGTGGATGCTTGGCAGTCTGCAGCCCGTTTCGCGTGAACAGGAGATCTTTTCGGCATTGCTTGTTGTTGCGGGACTTCTGGGCAGCTGGGCGCTTTCGGCAAAGCTCAACGCACTGACGCTTGGTCGCGATATGGCTCACTATCAGGGAATCAATGCGGATCTTGTCATTATCGGGGGGCTTTTCTGGGCAACCCTTCTTGCGGCAACAGCGGTTTCCCTTTCCGGCATGATCGGCTTTGTCGGCCTCATTGTTCCGCACGTCATGCGGGCAATGTTCGGGCCCGACCACCGAAAACTACTCCCGCTTGCAGCCCTTGGAGGCGGTACGTTTCTGGTGTT
>JAAXUM010000266.1 GCA_013336025.1 Chlorobiaceae bacterium | reverse complement strand
GTTTTCAGTCCTACATCCGGATTGTTTTTTGGCTTCAAAGGCACCTACAGTGACACATGGTTCGGAGGGGATGCATTATATGGCAGGCTCGCCCTGACGCTTATCGGGTATGTTCCCGCAGGCAGAAAAGTTGTCCTTGGACTCAGGCATGAAAGCACTTATTCCCTGGGGGATGTACCCTACTATGCCAGGCCGATAATCAACCTGAGAGGGGCACCGCTGATGAAATACCAGAATCAACATGTCATGGTCATGGAGGCTGAGGTGGACTGGAATGTTTATAAACGATGGACGGTCACAGGTTTTACAGGCATCGGAAATGCATTCGCAAATTTGGCTGATTTTGAGGAGGGGAAAAGCGTCTCCACCCTGGGTACGGGATTCAGATACATGATGGCCCGTAAACTCGGAATGAATGCGGGTATGGACTTTGCTGTGAGTAATGAGGACTTCGCTTTCTATATTGTTTTAGGAACTGCATGGCTAAGATAATAATGGTTACTGGTTATCTGTCCCTGTAAAAGAATCTCAAACTAACGAACGGTCAGAATATAGCGATCAACAGAAATTAACAAAGTAAATCCGGGTTGTCATGCTTCAGAAACTTCTAAGTATCCGATACATTATACTTGTAGCTGTAGTTGTAATGTTTGTAAATGCAGTGCTCTTCATTGTCGGGGGAACAGTCCTGTCAGTCAAAGGGTATATTGAATTTGCACAGAACGGATTCATTCCAAGCGAAACATATCAGCCCGGTTTGTATATACTGAAAGGTCTTGACGGATTTATGCTTGCGATTATATTTTTAATTTTTGGTTTTGGTATTGCCCGTTTATTTCTTTTCAATAATGCCCCTGATGAAAAGATTCCAACCTGGCTTATATTCAGAGATATGAAGGGATTGAAAGTGATTCTGTGGGAGACCATACTCGTAACTCTCGTAATTTACTGCCTGCAGATCCTGCTTACACAAAAACAACAGTCTCCCGAAATGCTGATATTACCGGGAGCAATATTAATTCTTGCGATAGCACTGTTCTTTATACGCTATAAAGAAAAAACATGAAATCCTTTTGCCTTGCTTTTTTGACATTATGCCTGCTGCTTTTAGTCAAAAAAACTGATGCCCAGGATCTTGACCCCAGGGCTTACGCAAGGATTCCCGTCAATGTGACAGTGGTTGTTGCAGGATTTGGTTATTCACACGGAGGAATTATTACCGATGCAACCCTTCCGCTTGAAGATCTGGAAGCCACGATAGGATCACCGTCACTTGGCGTTGTTCACTCGTTCAGTCTGGCAAAGAGAACAGCACAGGTTTCTGTTGCTTTACCCTATGCATGGGGCGATGCTTCAGCAACAATATCAGGTGAGACGCAAAGTACATCGCGGTCAGGATTCAGCGACATGCGTCTCAGGTTCTCATGGTTATTGCTCGGAGCGCCGGCCTCTTCCCCGGCAGAGATCATGAAGGCCCCGCGAAAGACAATATTGGGCGCGAGTTTCAGCATAACAGCGCCCACAGGCCAGTTTTTTCCTGAGAAACTAATCAATATAGGTACCTCACGATGGGCCTTCAAACCGGAAATCGCTATTTCGCAGCCTCTGGGAAAAAGATGGCTCATTGACTTTTATTATGGTATCTGGCTGTTCACCAAAAATGACACATTCTATCCCGGGACTTCAATTCGTACCCAGGATCCGCTTGGCTCTTTTCAGGGCCATATAAGCTATAACATTCAACCCCTCATGTGGGTCGCCCTTGACATGACCTTTTATACCGGGGGCAGATCATCGGTTGACGGGGTTGAAATGGATGACCGGCAATCCAACTCACGTATTGGCGCCACACTGGTGCTACCGATCGGGAAACGGAATTCGATCAAATTTGCCTACAGTACAGGCGCAATCATCCGCAGCGGAGCCGATTTCACTTCTGTCTCCGCCGGATGGCAAACAACCTTCTTAGGGAAGCCACCTTCAGGGCAATAACAGCAGGTTTCTGGCGTTTCCGGAAAGGATTTAATCTTTGACAAAAAAAAGGCAGCCCCGTGTTTGTCAAATGTTTGTCAAATATTCATTCGTCAATGTCTGCTACGTCTGCTGCCCGGTCGGGCAAGGCAGTGAAGGGGCTGCCCGTTCTGCAAAATTAATTCTTTAGGAAAAGCAATAACAATAAGTTATTCACAATTCAGGGTTTTTTAGGTAAAAGTTATTAAAAGGCAATCCTGCTGAGACAGAATTTCTGTTTTTCAGCCTGCACAGACCCTCAGTGCTTTTATTCTTGCCGGATTTCTGTTATTAAAAAAAGCTTAACTTAGTTGACAGAAAGGGAATAACCACCTTAATTATCAACTGTTAACAAAGAAGAAAATGAGCATGTGTGAAAAACGTTATGAAAGCGCTCCGGCATCGGGCGCAGTCTATGGCCTGGGCCTCATAGGGGCTGCAATTTATTTTATCGGAGGAGCCACAGGTTTCTGGATGGGGGTCCTGGGTTTCCTCAAAGCCATTGTCTGGCCTGTTTTTATTGTCATGGCAGCCTTGAAGGAACTGGCGGTGTAGAATATGAGAGACGTTGCCTGCAACGTCTCTAAGGCACTAAAACAGGTGTTTTGCATGGGAGGGCTTCCGCCTCCCTTTTTTATTATCTTAGGTGTGAAATAAACCACTGCTCCGGATACCGATGAAAATCCTTATCAAAGGCGGGACCGTCATTAGCAGCTCTGAAAGCACTGATGCAGATGTGCTGATCAGGGATGGGGTAATTGCCCGGAGAGGGCACAGCCTTGCTGCAGATGATGCTGACAGGATCATTGACGCCAGGGGCAGGTACATCCTACCCGGCGGGATTGATCCGCATGTTCACATGCATCTGCCGGTCGCGGGAGGCTTTTCATCGGATGATTTTTTCACCGGAAGCCGTGCGGCACTTTATGGAGGTACCACCACCATCATTGATTTTGTTACCCCGGCAAGAGGAGAATCTCTTCCCCGAGCCCTGGAGAGGAGAAAACGGGAAGCAGAAATCTCTATGGCTGACTATGCATTTCATGTCAGTCCTGTCGAATGGCGAAACACAACCTGTGATGAGATCAGGGAATGCATAAAAATGGGGGTGACTTCATTCAAGGTTTATATGGCCTATAAAAGTACCGTTGGGCTCGATGATGAAGACCTCCTCAGGGTTATGAAGTGTGTTGCCGAAGCCGGAGGGATTGTGACGGTCCACTGTGAGTTGGGTGATGAGATCGAAAAGCTCCGCGATTCGTTCGTCAGCCAGAACAAT
>JAAXUM010000265.1 GCA_013336025.1 Chlorobiaceae bacterium | reverse complement strand
ATGGTCTGAGGCTTGCGAGCCTGGAAATCCTTGTCGCAGGTGATATACTCTGCCGTCTCAAGTATCCGCATGTGAACGCTTAAATTGCCGTCCGTGGTACTCACTTTCTTTTTGATATCGACAAAACTCGCCGCTTTTACATTATAGAGGTAGGAAAGCACCGCAAACCGGATTCTGGAATGAAGGACTTTATCAAGCAGATTGTGATTGAAATCGGATACAGCTCCGGGAGGCCTTTTCTGCGCTTTTGTCTTCCTGCCATGAACCGGATGTTCCTTATGTACGGCATCCTCTTTTTCTTCATGCATTTGCGTACGCAAATCCGAGATGACCGCGCGACACTCGCTGTCAGTAATGGTTTGCACGGCAACAATGCGCACCATATGGCCATGTTCCGGAGCGGCAGCTCCTGACTGGAAGGCATCCGCCGGAGAAGCATTCGTCCCGGCGCAGAAAAGCTTGACTTCACAGTCTTCATGAGCTCTGCCGCTGAACACTCGCTTGAGCATCGCATTGAAGTTCGGAAGGTCATCCGGAGCGATAAACATGCCCAATCGATCCCCCACCAGACTGGAACGGTCCACTCCAAGCAGCTTTGTCGCGGTCAGATTTGCCTTGCGTATTTTCCCGGAACTGTCAAGTGTCAGATAGGCAAGCGGAGCGAAATCGTAGAGATCGTTGTATGAGTCCAGACTCTCCTCCAGGTTCAGCCTCGTCTGAAGCAGTTCGTCCTGCTGCATCTCAAGTTCGATCTGGTAAACCGCCAGTTCATGGACCACGCGCTGCATTTCCTCTTTTGAGTCGGGAATATCAAGGTTGCTTTTCAGTCCGAGTTTCAGCATCGCTTCGGCTTTATGGCGTAATGCCTCGATCTCTGAAGGAGATGTTCTCTTCTTTTTCATGATGGTTTTTCCTTCTTTTTGAATGCTGATGAACTGGCCTTGGGCAAGGTGATTTCATGAAACGCAACGTAGACCTGACAAGGCGCCGAAATACCTTCCCGGAACCGGGGAAGTGCGTTGATGCTGATCCAGCGGCAGGTGTTGTTTCCCGGATGGAAAACACCCATTACGACCCCTCTTGCTGGCCGGGCTGTCCTCAGGGCGACAATGGCAGGATGCTCTTCGATCGGAAAATCGGAACCATCCGGCCGAACGGTTTTCAGGCGAAGTTCCATTGCGGTTTTTCCCTGCATCTCTTCCATCGAGAAACCCAAAATACGTGCCGCCTCATGATTCGTCATCAGAATTCTTCCTTCCTTGTCCTGAAACATAGCTCCCTCCGGAATGGCGTCCAACAAAAAACGAAGCCGGGCATCACTTTCTGTTTTTGCCCTTTCGGACTCTTTGATGCGGGTTTTGTCCGTTGCTATCGTGATCACTCCGATCATTTCGCCGTTTGCGTTTTTCAGCGGTTTTGCATTGAGCTCATAAAAACGGCTGCTGCCATTCATAAGTTGAAACGTCAGATCCCGGCGAACGGCATGACCTGTGGCAAAAACTTTCCTGTTGACTTCCATGAGCTCTGACAAGTGCTGCCTGTCCGGATGCTCATCATCGCGTTTTCCTATAAAATCCGGAGTAATCAGCTCACTGCGCGGGTCGTAGAGCCATGTATAACGAAACGCCCTGTCAACAGCTGCGACTACAATACCTGAACTTTCAATTGCAGCCCGAAAACGGGTTTCGTTCTCCCTGAGCTCCTCTTCGAGATTCTTTGCTGTAGTGATATCGCTGAATGTGATCACCAGCCCTATAATCCTGTTTTCCTGGGTACGGTAGGGCATGATCTTCACGTTGAACCATCGGCCATTTTTTGCCGACACCTGTTTTTCCGAGAAAACCAGGGTCTGAATAACCTCTTTTGCATCATCAGCAAGTTCAGGATAATGCAAATCAGTCACGATATCGGTTATGGGCCGTCCAACGTCGCTTGCTATCAGCTTGATGATACTGGTTGTCCTTGTGGTGAAGCGACGGATATTGAGGGCTTCGTCAAGGAACAATGTTGCAATGTCAGTACTGTTCAGCAGATTTTTCATATCGTTGTTCACCTGCGACAGATCTCTCACTTTCGACTGCAGTTCGTGGTTGACCGTCTGCAGCTCCTCGTTCATGGACTGCATCTCCTCCTTGGAAGTTGTCAGCTCTTCATTGGCGCTCTGCAGCTCTTCATTGGCCGACTGCATCTCTTCATTGGTGGATTTGAGCTCTTCCTGTGAAGTCTCCATCTCTTCGCGGATGCTCAGAATCTCATCCCTGGCCCTGGTCAGTTCCTCTTCAAGTATTGTAAGCCTGTTTGCGGCGGCATCGGAAAAAGTGGCATCAGGCAGGAGTTCGCCGGCAACCTTTTCAGCATCGCTGAAAACGATTAAAACGAGGCCTCGCAATGGATCAGGCGCTTCAAGCGGTTCTATTGTGAGATTAAACGTCTGAGTGCTTCCGTTCACTCCCAGGGTAAGCCCTTTCCTGATGACAGCGCTCTTTTGGTGGAGCGCACTCCCGAACAGGACATTAAGCTCGAAGCGCAGACCTTCGCGGGCCATGGCAAAAATATTCCAGTTTGCCTTACCTGCCGCAGGTTCAAGATACTTGCCCGTATGGCCGCTGATATAGATGATATCTCCCTTGTCATTTGTCAGCACCGCAACAGGGGCATAATGCTGGAGAAGAAAGTGGTCAACCAGGGCCTGAAGGTTGTGCGAAGAGCTTTTTGAATCGGTTTGCTTGTCAGCAACATCCTGAAAAACCGGCAGAGCGCGTCCAAATGCGAATGGTAAATCAAGGGGTTCCGAACGTCCGCTCTGGTTAAGTCTGCAGAAAAGACGCGTTTTACTGTCAAGAGGCCTGAAAAGACTGGAAAAAGAACCGATGCTTTCCGCACTTCCCAGAAAAAGAAAGCCTCCGGGATTGAGACTGTAATGAAAAAGCGGGATCAGCTTTTTCTGCAGGTCCTGCTCCATATAGATAAGAAGGTTGCGGCAAACCAGAATGTCAAGTTTGGTGAAGGGAGGGTCCATGATGACATTCTGGGGAGCAAAGACTACCGTCTCACGAATCTCTCTCGATATCCTGAACCCATTCTCTTCACGTTCAAAGAAACGCCTGAGCCTTTCCTGTGAGACATCAGCTGTAATGTTCAACGGAAAGAACCCGGTACGTGCCTTGTCGATGGCATCCTTGTCAAGATCGGTTGCAAATATCTGAAGCTTGAAAGTTCCGAGAGGTTTGATCGCTTCCAGCGCCTCCTTGAATATGATTGCCAGCGAATAGGCTTCCTCTCCGGTAGAGCATCCGGCAATCCATG
>JAAXUM010000264.1 GCA_013336025.1 Chlorobiaceae bacterium | reverse complement strand
CGATTTTAATGTTCCGCTCGATGACGAAAAAAATATCACCGATGACAAAAGAATCGTTGAAGCCCTCCCTTCCATAAAAAAAATCATCGAAGGCGGAGGACGCCTGATTCTCATGTCTCATCTGGGAAGGCCTAAAGGAAAGGTTAATCCGGATTTTTCACTTGCACCCGTTGCCCTGAGGCTGTCGGAACTTCTCGACACTCCGGTTGCCATGGCCAAAGACTGTATCGGAACAGAGGTTATGCAGGCGGCTCTCGCTCTTCAGGATGGAGAAGTGATCCTTCTTGAAAATCTCAGATTTCATGCCGAAGAAGAGGCTAACAACCCTGATTTCGCTAAAGAGCTGGCTTCACTGGGAGAGATTTTTGTGAATGATGCGTTTGGAACTGCCCACAGAGCCCATGCATCAACAGAGGGGATTACCCACTATGTTCCTGTGGCCGTTGCCGGATATCTTATCGAAAAAGAGCTGAACTATCTGGGTAAAGCTCTCGACAATCCGGAAAGGCCTTTTGTCGCAATTCTCGGGGGGTCAAAAATATCCGGAAAGATCGATGTGCTTGAAAATCTCTTTACGAAAGTAGATACCGTGCTGATAGGCGGCGCAATGGTGTTTACCTTTTTCAAGGCTCAGGGGTTCAATGTCGGGAACTCCCTGGTTGAAGACAACAAACTCGACCTTGCTCAGGCGCTGCTCAAACAGGCTGCCGACAAGGGAATCAACCTCCTTCTTCCGGACGATGTTCTGGTGGCCGCAACGATTTCAGCCGAGGCTCCTTCGCATATAGAGGCGGTCAACAGCATGAGCGACGGAATGATCGGTGTTGATATCGGTCCGAAAACCATTGAGAAATACAGGAAAGAAATTCTTGCCGCACGCACTGTACTGTGGAACGGTCCTATGGGGGTTTTTGAAATCGATAACTTTGCAGAAGGAACTTTTGCCATTGCGAAAGCTCTTGCCGACGCAACTGCCGCCGGGGCAATAACGATTGTTGGTGGCGGCGACTCTGCGGCTGCTATCGCTAAAGCAGCCCTTTCAGATTCAATCACCCATATTTCGACCGGCGGTGGAGCGAGTCTCGAATTTCTTGAGGGAAAAGCACTTCCCGGAATCGAAGCGCTGAACGATTAAAGCGTACCGGTGATTATGGGTACCACGATGAACGGGTAAACTCCCTTGAAGCTTTTTGGGATACAAAAGAGCGCAATGTATATAACGGACAATGAACAATAACAGCCAGCCATACAGTCCCGGGGGATTCCAGGTTATTCCCCCGGCGATAAAACTTATCATTCTTGCCAATGTCGCGGTATTTTTATTCCAGACCAGCGGACTTGGCCCTTTTATTACTGCTTATGGTGCTTTGTGGCCAATCAATTCACACAACAGCACCGGGCTGTCGTTTCAGATATGGCAGCCGGTAACCTACATGTTTCTTCATGGCAGCATGGGGCACCTGTTTTTCAACATGTTCGCGCTCTGGATTTTCGGAACAGAGATTGAAAACTATTGGGGAACCCGTCAGTTCACGATCTATTACTTTATCTGTGGCATCGGGGCGGCACTTATCAACCTCCTGACCACTATCGGCGACCCGTACTCTACGGTTGGAGCTTCCGGAGCTATTTACGGTATTCTCCTCGCTTTCGGCATGATGTTCCCTGACCGGTACATCTACCTCTATTTTCTCCTGCCGGTTAAAGCTAAATATTTTGTTGCGGGCTATGCTTTTCTTGAATTCATCTCCGGCCTTGGCAGCCGAACGATGGGCAGTGGAAGCAACATCGCTCATTTCGCCCATCTCGGGGGTATGCTTGTCGGATTTATATACATAACCCTGAAACGTCAGGATTGGTCTCTTTCCCGTTTCATCAGCAAGGCTCGCCCTCCTCTGCCAAAAAAGAAGAGCGCTGCGATCCACAGCATTAATTCCGGCAGTACAAGAACCTCAGAAGAGGAAATTGATGCCATTCTTGACAAGATTTCACGTAACGGTTATGAATCACTAACCGAGCAGGAGCGGCAAAAACTGCTCAAGGCAGGGGGGAAAGAGCCATGAGCGACAAAAAAAACAATCCTGTGTTTCAGAAGGCAAAGCGTAAAGCGGAATCGCTCATTAATGATCCTGAAAAGACAAAAAAGCTCATTCAGGCAGCTCTCAGTAAGGCTGATTCCGGAAAATACTCCGCATCGTTCAGAAACGTTACCGGAAAGCTCAATGCACTGGGCAGGATGGTTCGATGCTACGTCAAAAAAGAGTATCGGGATATTTCCCTCCAGACTATTATTCTCGCAACCGCAGCCCTGATCTATTTTGTCTGGCCTCTTGATATCATGACCGACCTGATTCCTCTTCTCGGCTTTGCCGATGATGCAGCAATCATTTTAGCTGTCTTTTCTTCTATCAGTCAGGATATTGAAAAATTTCTTGCCTGGGAGAGTTCAAAAGAGAGCGGTGCGGAAGTTATTGAGTACAGCGAGATCGATCCCCCAACACCCTGATCAATCCCGCTCAAAACAGGCAACGCTTTCAATGTGGCTGGTATGAGGAAACATATCAACCGGTTGCAGCGATGTGAGTCGGTACCCCCCTTTGCATATCTCACTGCCGTCACGGGCAAGACTTGCCGGATTGCAACTGACATAAACGATTTTTTGCGGCGACATCCCGACCATGACCGCAAGCGCCTTTGGATGCATTCCTGCCCTTGGCGGGTCGGTTATAATAACTCTTGGTTTTTCATAGCGTTGAAGAGCCTCAAGCATGGATCTGTAATCATTGAGGTCTACCTGCATGAAGAGAACATTCTCTCTCTTGTTCAGTGCCGCATTTTTTCGGGCATCGGTAACCGAGCTTTCAGACACCTCAAGCCCGATCACCTGCTGGCAGTAATCGGACAGATAGAGCGCTATGGTTCCGGTTCCACAGAATAGATCATAAACGGTATCGCTTGTTTCGAGCCCGGCTACCCTCAGAATTTCATCGTAAAGCAAAACCGTCTGTATTGAATTGGTTTGAAAAAACGAATTTGCCGATATGTTGAAATCCAGTTTCCCCAGCCTCTCGGTGATATAACCGTCACCCGTCACAAGAAACTCCTCTTCACCCTGCGCGACGGTGTTCTTTCTTGTCGTCACATTGTTCAGGATGGTCATATCCTGATTCGGCATGGCTGCCGAAAGAGTTTCAGCATAGGCGGTCATCAGCTCCCTGTCATGCCATGATGTAACAAGATTCACCATGAGCTGACGACGGTGTTCACTTGATCTGATAACAGGATTTTTACGAAACCTTGTTATCAGAT
>JAAXUM010000049.1 GCA_013336025.1 Chlorobiaceae bacterium | reverse complement strand
TCTTGTTCTCCATAACACGAATTAAGGTAAATAAGATGTTTGATTTTCAGGTTGAGGTTATCGAGCAAAGTCATATTCTTCCTGTACTTGTCGATTTCTGGGCGGAGTGGTGTGCTCCTTGTCGCATGCTTGGCCCTGTTCTTGAAAAGCTTGCTGCAAAATATGAGGGCTCATGGTCGCTTGTCAAAATAAATACCGGTGAGTTTCCCGATTTTGCTGAGCAGTATCAGGTAAGAAGTATTCCTGATGTGAAGCTGTTTGTTGACGGTGGGGTTGTTGACGGGTTTTCCGGAGCGCTTTCGGAGTACCAGATTGAGCAGTGGCTGAAAAAGGCCATTCCTGATCCTTATGCCAACGCCGTCGCTCTTGCCGAAACGTTGGTTGCAGATGGCCGGAAAGATGAAGCAAAGCATCTCCTTGAAGAAATTCTGGAAGAAAGCCCCGATAATGTCAAGGCGCTTGCACTTCAGGCGCGTATGCTGCTTTTTTCTGAACCGGAGGAGGCGCTGCGGTTGATTGCTCTGATGAATGATGAACCGGATTTTGCGGAGTTTTCCGAAACGGTTCGCGTGATCAGTAGATTGTTGATTCAGAATGAGGGGGATTTTCCTGATAGTCCGGAAAGAGACAGCTATCTGGCCGCAATTGCCGCCATCAAAAGGGAAGATTTCAGCCAGGCGATTGAGCTGTTCATTCAGGTGCTTCGTGCAAACCGGTATTATGATGATGATGGATCCCGGAAAGCCTGTATTGCGCTGTTCAGGTATCTTGGCCAGGAGCATCCGGTTACGTTGAGTCACCGTAGGGTATTTGATCGTTCTTTTTGAAGAAGATGCGAGCTTTGGATGAGGCAAATGCGCATCCCTGCTGTTTATATCGCCGGATTGAATTTTTTTGAATGCCTTCAGGCAGGAAAGAGATGAAACTGTTGAGAGAGTTATGCCGGAAAAACAAAAAATAGTTATCGGGGTTGATCTTGACGGAGTCTGTGCGGATTTTTACAGACGCATGCGCGAGATTGCAGCAGAGTGGTTCGAGAAACCTCTTCATGAACTTCCTGAAGAGGTTTCCTTTGGTCTGGAGGAGTGGGGGGTTAATGATAAAAACCAATATGAGAGTCTGCATCGGTTTGCTGTAACACAGCGTTCGCTTTTCAGCAGCATGGAGATGGTTCCTGGTGCGAGAAAATATCTGAGAAAGCTCTCTGACGAAGGGTTCCGAATCCGGATCATCACACACCGGCTGTTTATTCATTACTTTCATGCTTCCGCAGTCCAGCAGACGGTGGAATGGCTTGACAACCACGGTATTCCGTATTGGGATCTCTGTTTTATGAAGGAAAAGGAGCAGGTCGGAGCGGACATTTATATTGAGGATAGTCCCGATAATGTGCTGCTGTTGAGGCAGAATGGTCTTTTTACCATCTGCTTCGCCAACAGCACCAATCGTCATATTGAAAATCCTCGGGCGTCATCGTGGGAGGAACTCTATCAGATGGTCATGAACCTTTCGCCTCTTCTTCGATCTCAGTCCGTAACATAGAAACAGGCGAATTTGAGATAGCTTGTTTCAGGCATGGAGAGCAGGATTGGATGATCCGGCGGTTGTGAGTTTTTTGAGATCAGCCGTAACTGCCTTCCTGCTGAAAGTGCTGCCTGATGGATAGTGTTCAGAAAATCTTCTTCCGATACATGGTGCGAGCATGAGGCTGTGGCAAGGAAGCCACCAGGTTTGACAAGCTGAAGGCCGAGTTTGTTGATTCGTTTATATGCTTTCAGGGCTGTTGCCAGATTTTTGCGGTTTTTTGCAAATGATGGCGGGTCAAGAATGACGACGTCGAAAGATTCTTTTTGCTCAGCCATAATTCCGAGTGTTTCAAAGGCATCTGCTGCAATGAGACGGTATTCGGAAAAATTGTTAAGAGTTGCATTGTTATCGGCTCTCTCAAGAGCTTCTTTTGATGAATCGATTAACGTGGCTCTTTCAGCTCCTCCATAAAGAGCGTTAAGGGCAAACCCGCCATCGTTGGTAAAGACATCCAGCACATCGGCGCCTTTACAAAACGATCGGATGCTTTTTCGGTTTTCACGCTGATCGAGGAAGAATCCTGTTTTTTGCCCTTCAAAGAGATCGACTTTATAGGTTATGCCTGCATCATGTATGGTCTGCACTGTTGATGACAGATCTCCGGAAATGATCTTCTTGTAAAGGATCAAGCCTTCGAGTTCCCTTTGTGTTGATTCATTACGGATAACCATGACTTCGGGATGCAGCAGTTCCTGCAGAATGTCGGTGATGAGGGGAAGATGCAGATCCATGCCTGCTGAGAATGATTGCAAAACGAAGCCCTGGTTGAATCTGTCAATAATAAGTCCGGGGAGGCTGTCGGATTCTCCATGCACAAGTCTCCATGCATTTGTATCGTTCTCACTATAGATTTTTTTTCTTAGAGCTGCAGCCTCAAGAATTTTTTTTGTAAAAAAATTCCGGTCAATCGGTTCTTCGTTGCGTGTCAGGAGACGAAACGAGATCAGGGAGTGCGGATTGAAAAATCCTGTACCAATATATTTTTTGTCGTGGGTAAAGAGTTGAACGGTTTCGCCTGCGGCAATGGTATGGGGAATATTCTGGAGTTCATTACTGAACACCCAGAGATGCCCTTTTTGTAAACGACGCTGTTCTTTGGGCTTGAGATAAATGGGGTGCATGGGATAAAACCTGCTTATGGTTTGGATGACTCTGGTTTTTACAGTAAACTGGTTGAGCGAATGGAATGATAAACGTTCCAGCAACAGCGCCTTAATGAGGGGGGCTGTTTTCTGAAAGACATACTGTTTTACAATGTGGTATAAAACGATCTCTTTTCAAAGGGTAAAGGCAGGGAAGCTTACCGGGAGAGAAAATTTCGTTCATTTTCAAATCCGAAAAGTCAGGCCTGAATTTAACAAAGAGTGGATATGAAGAAAGGTATTACGGTCGTTCTGTTTCTGGTTTTCCATGTTTTTCTTGCAGGGTGTGGTGATTTCGAAACGGTAAAACGTGATAGTGTTCCTGCCGAACAGACACCGCTGACCCCTGAGCTGCTCAGTCTTTATAAGGAAGTGGCCAAGGCATCACCTTTTGTTACGTCAGTTGAAGGGTATGCTGATATCTGGATTAAAACCCCCGGCAAGTCTCAAAAAGTATATTGCAGTATTCAGCTTCAGAGGGAGCGTGACGCACGTATGATTGTAAGCGCGGGATTGCTTGGATGGCCGGTCGCCGATGTGTATTTCAGTCCGGATTCACTCTATGTCCATGACATTCTCAATAATACGCTGCTTGCCGGTCGCAATACGCAGGAAAATCTTGGAAAACTTCTTGGAGTTGATTCCGGTTATGAGATGTTCTCCGAATCACTTCTTGGTTTGATGAAAATAAAAGAACCTGCAAGCGCACTTCGTTCTGTTAAAAAAAACGGTGACAAGCTGATGTTTACGCTTAAAAGCGGATCGGGATTCAAGGAGGTCGTCATCGATGCGTCAGCAAAAACACTCACCGATCTGTATCTGAAAGAGGCAGGGGGACTGAACGTCGCTGAATTGCATTTCAGTGATTTTCAGTCATATACGGTTGATGACAGGTCTTTTCTTGTGCCCGGAGAAATTGAAATGATGCGCCATGAAAAAAGCCGCAAGGGGCCTGTAACCAATACGCTTCGGATTGTTTATGATGAGAGGAGTTTCAACAAGCTCTCCGGATCCATAGAGTTCAGGAGGCCTGAAAATGTAAAACTCATCATGCTTGACGATGTGGTAAAACTTCCCTGGCTGGAGCGATGAGAAACAGAGTTCGGCATGAAACAACCCCGTCTGTTCTGACGGGGTTGTTCTGTTAACTGTCGGGTGTTTCGGGATCGTTGCGATGATCAGCAGCGGTGCATTTTATTTTGCTGCGAGATAATTTTTTTCAGCAAACTCCCAGTTGAGCAGGTGTTCAATAGTTGCGGATACATAGTCCGGTCTGCGATTCTGGTAGTCAAGATAATAGGCGTGTTCCCAGACATCAACGGCAAGCAGTGGTGTCTGTCTGCTTGTCAGAGGAGTTCCTGCATTGCCGGTTTTTACTATCTTCAGGATACCATTGTCAAGAACCAGCCATGCCCATCCGCTGCCGAACTGCGTTGTGGCGGCATTTTTCAGTTCTTCACGGAATTTGTCGAACCCGCCGAGATCGGAATTGATTTTTTCAGCAAGCACCCCTTTCGGTTCGCCACCACCATCAGGGGCGAGGCTGTTCCAGTAAAACGAGTGGTTCCACGCTTGTGCTCCGTTATTGAAAATGCCGATTTTCTGAGGATCATTTGCTGTGGAAATGATGACCTCTTCAATCGACATCGTGTCAAGCGGAGTATTTGCTACAAGATTGTTATAGTTTGTAATATAGGTCGCATGGTGTTTCCCGTAATGAAAACCAATGGTTTTTGCTGAAATATGTGGCTCCAGTGCATTGTCGGCATAGGGAAGCGGTGGTTGTTGATAAGCCATGAGCGTTGTTGTTTTAGGTTGCAGGAAAAGCTTGTGTTTGAAATGATAATGCTTTAAACTTTCGATTAAGGTTTTTAGTTTCTCTCAGGCTGAGAAATTTCAGAAAAGGATACTTTTTTAAATTACTGATTATTTTGGAAGGATTTTCTGCTTATGAAGATGCCCGGTATTCTCCCTGGATTTTTTTTCTTCTTTTTACTCTTGTTATCAGGTTGTCAAAAGGATAACGATAGCGTGCTTGAGCCGGCTGATAGTCGATTTGCAGCTTTTTACAGCGACTATCTCATGAGCTCAGGAGTGGAGGGCCATGTTGAGAGATCAGATATTCTGCCTCCTGACGCTGAGGTACTCGGCTCGATGCTCGCTCGCCACTCAATCACCAGTGATGAGTTGAACAGCCGAATCAGATTTTATAGGGAGCATCCCATGCGATGGCGCCATGTCCTTCTTGAAGTACGGGAAAATATCCGTAAAAAACAGTTATAAACACTATGTCAGCGAATCCTTTTCTTGTCGGTGTAACAGGTGGTATTGGCAGCGGCAAATCCTCGCTGTGTCGTTATCTCGGTGAGCTGGGGTGTGATCTCTTTGAGGCTGATGTCGTGGCAAAGGCGTTGCTGATTGACGATTGTGAGGTTGTCAGCGGCATTAAAAGGCTTTTTGGCGAAAATGTCTATGGAGAAGATGCTGAAGGTAATCTATTGCTTGATCGGCGAATGATCGCCAGTATCGTGTTTTCTGATCAGGAGAAGCTTGATGCCCTTAACAGGCTTGTGCATCCCAGAGTATCTGATGCATTCGGCTGTGCTCTTGAGCGTGCTCGAACGCATGGCTCACGTGTGCTTGTCAAGGAGGCGGCAATACTTTTTGAGTCAGGTTCTTCAACTGCTCTTGATGTTGTTGTTGTTGTCGCATCCGGAATGGAAGAGAGAATTGCTCGGGCTGTTGCAAAAGGTATTGGAAGCCGTGAAGAGATTGTTCAGAGGATCAGGGTGCAGTGGCCACAGGAAAAACTTATGGATATGGCCGATTATGTCATCTGTAATAACGGTTCGCTTGAAGAGCTTCGCCTCAAGGCGTCAGCCTTGTATCGCTATTTGATTTCTCTGGCAGACAGATCATAGGGCAATTGCCTCACTGAGCAGGGGGAGGGAGGTTTCGTAACGGTAGGAGGTATCACTGTGAGAGTCCGGAAATTCTTCGTAATGGTGCGCAATACCATAAGCTGAGGCTTTTCTTGAAAAGAGTCTGTGCGCAAAGGAGAGGTTATACTCATCATAACTGCCACAGTCGAGGTACAGAAGCTTGAGCGATTGCAGTGCCTCCTGATATGCTTTTTCTTCAATCATGAGGAGCGGGTCAAAGGTCAGCCACTCTTTCCAGACGGTCATATTGATTTCACAGGTGTAGGGATCGAAGGGAAGCCGCATGTTTTCCGGTGCATGTTTTGTTGTGTCCGGAGAGTAGGCTGCTGCCATTGCAAGCATTTCAAGCAGCGGAAACTCATTGCGAGGCGGCTTTGATGAAGAGGTATAGGCACGGTAAAAGGCGGAAATGTCACCGTTGTGTTTTTCAAGGATACGTGCAGCCATTGGAAAACCCGGTTTATAACAGAGCTCAAAATGCATGTCGCCACTGTGACATGCAGCAGCGGAAAAGCGTTGAGGGAATTTCATGGCAAGGCGAAGTGCTCCGAATCCCCCTGATGATTTTCCTGCAACCGCCCTGTGCTCTGCGGCAGGCATGGTTTTCAGGGAGTCGTCAATAAAAGGAACGAGTTCATCGACAAGATAGGTTTCATAACGGCCAGTGGCAGGAGAGTCAACGTACTGGGATCCGCCATAGCTTGTCATGCAGTCGGGCATCACAATGAGACACTCTTTCATTTTTCCGTCGGTGATGAGCTTTTCAGCACATTCAGGAATACTCCTGCGTCCGAAACTGTAGTTCATAAAGCTTCGTCCTGTTGAGGCAAATCCCGACAGCAGGTAGATAACCGCAAACCGCTTTTTTCCGTCATACGATGGAGGAAGATAGACCGGTACCTCGCGCTCTGCAGGATCGTCTTGAGGGTTGCCTGCCAATATTGTTCCGGGTACTCTGAGTGTTGTGATGCGTGGAGTCATTTAAGAGACTTTTTCATGCTGTTTTCAGTGCGTTGTTTTTCTTGTTGACATAGCTCGATATCCATATGCTGATCTCATACAGCAGGATCATGGGGATACCTATAACCAACTGGGTAACCATATCGGTTGATGGGGTAACGATAGCTGCAACAACAAGAAGGGTAACGATGGCATGTTTGCGGTAGAATCGCATGAATGCCGGCGTGAGCAATCCGATTTTTGAGAGGATGTAGGATATGAACGGCAGCTCGAAAACAATCCCGGTTGTCAGCAGTGTTCCCATGACAAAGCTGATATAATCCTGTACGGCAATGTTGTTTTTAATGAGCGGAGTGCCGAATCCGGCAAAAAATTTGAGCGAGATCGGCAGAAAGACAAAATATCCGAAAGCTATTCCTGAAAAGAAGCAGAGTGAAATAAAGAGAATAATGAATCGGGATGCCTGTCGTTCATGATCGTGAAGTCCCGGTTCGACAAATTTCCATATCTGAAAAGCGATAAACGGAAATGAAATGATGAACCCGGCAAACAAGACCACCTGAAAGTAGAGCGAAAGCTGACCGTACGGAACAAGGTTCTGGAGCATGATCGATTCGCCGCTTCTTTGCAGAGGGCCAATAAGAGCCTCATTGACGAGAACGTCGGCGTAGATGGCGCAAATTGCTGTTACACTGACCAGTGCAATGGCGCTTTTGATCAGTCTTGAACGGATCTCTTCAAGATGATCGATAAAATTCAGTCCCTGTGTTTCTTCGGGATTGGTGTCAGGCTCTTTGACAGCATTTTGGCTTTCAGAGGGTATTACAGGGGAAAACGGGTCTGTATTTTCCTGAACTGCGAGGTCAGGCGAGCTTTCAACTGATTTCTCCTCACCTGGTAATTGTGGATCCGGCTTTGTTGATTCTGTCTCCTGACTCATGTCGGCATTCTGATGGATGATGTTGAAACCTTGGAAGATAGCCTATAACCTCAAAACATAGCAACAAAGAGGCAAGGATTCAAAATATGTTTTCTCTTGCAGGTATGGGGGGAGATTTAAACATTCTGAATTTCTGATAGAGGAATGGCTGGATGAGCCAGAAGTGTCACTTTTGACCTGTAAGTGAAGAGTGAGGTCAATCGGGTTCCTCTGTAATAAAATAGTTTATATCACAATGCTGATTGGTTATCTTGCAGGAGAAGTGTTTTTTATTCTGCCGGGATGGAACGGGGAGGTTCAGGGCTTCGTTGTGTCTGTTCATGGTTGAACGGATTTTGTGACAGTGATGAAATAATCAAGATAACGTTACGTACTGAGTGAAAATAAAGGATGTTACTGCATCGGTAGCCGTCGAGGTTGAGATTTTTCAGGAGAGGTACAAGAGCGTGCTTCATTCGAGCAACACGCTTGTTGACAAGGTTACCCGCTATGTGCTGAAACAGCAGGGCAAACAGATACGTCCTGCGCTGGTTTTACTTTCTGCCAAAATGTGCGGGGGAGTCAATGACTCAACCTATCGTTCGGCAATTATGGTTGAATTGCTTCATTCGGCCACCCTTATTCATGATGATGTTGTTGATGGCGCTGAAATGCGAAGGGGACTGGCCTCAATCAATGCATTGTGGAAAAACAAGATTTCTGTACTCATCGGTGATTATCTGCTCTCAAAAGGACTTTTATACTCTCTTGAAAACAAGGATTATTTCTCATTGCATATTGTTTCAGATGCGGTACGGAGAATGAGCGAAGGAGAGATTCTCCAGATTCAGAAAACTCGCAGTCTTGATATTTCTGAAGAGGACTATCTCAGCGTTATTTCTGATAAAACAGCGTCGTTGATTGCTTCGTCATGTGCTATGGGAGCGGCCAGCGCTACAGAAGATGAAGAGGCAATAGCTAAAATGAAAAATTATGGAGAATATCTCGGGCTGGCTTTCCAGATTCGTGATGATCTGCTTGATTATACCGGTGATTCGAATAAAACCGGAAAACAGATGGGTATCGATGTCAAGGATAAAAAAATAACGCTTCCTCTTATTCATGCTCTCAGAGAGGTGCCTGTTCGAGAGCAGAATATTATCCGTTCTATCCTGAAAAGTTCAAAAAAACGAGCAATCAAAAGCGGTGATGTTATCGAGTTTGTGAAGAAGAGCGGTGGTCTCGAATATGCAGCCGGAGTTGCGGAAGGGTTTGCTTTGCAGGCACGTCAGTCTATCAGGGATTTCCCTGAATCTCCTTCAAAACAATCATTGTTGGACCTTGTTGATTTTGTGATGAAACGGCAGCATTGAACATGATGGTTCCGTTTTTGCGTTAATGTGAAAATATATTTTATACAAGTGATGAAAAAAACGGGATTTATTGTTCTCGGTATACTTGTTTTACTCGTTGTGTTCGACAGGGTCATCATGCCTCTTTATATCTCGCAGGGGACGACA
>JAAXUM010000263.1 GCA_013336025.1 Chlorobiaceae bacterium | reverse complement strand
GGGGCAAATGCCGAATTGGCAATGCCTCCAGCTGTAGAGGGCAGCTTTCGGCCAAGTTCAAACATGCCTCCGGACGCAAGTCCCAAAATAGCGGTAATAAACATTCTGTCCATCGCTGTAAGAAAGATGCCAATAATACCAAGCACCTGGACTTTCCCGCCAAACCCTGTAAAGTGGCGAAAGTGTTCACGAGTTACCAGTTTCCATGATATCGTTAACGATGGCAAGAGACTGCGGGCAACTTTCCAGCAGAGGATCGTTGACATGACAATCCTTAAGGCAAATGCATAAAGTAATCCCTTGACCCCTGCTCCAAGAGCAAGAAAGAGAAGAATAAATACAATTTCAAAAAGCCCGGCAATTGTTGAGATTATTTTTTCCTTTGCAAACTCATGCATTCCATTGATGATAAATGCAAGCCCGCCTAACGTCAGTTCAAGACTGAATACAAGTGCTGTTCCAAGAAATATGGTGGAAGCAAGTTCCTGTTGTGAAGGTTCTATATGAAATTGCCGGAGAATAAAAGGCATCAAAAAATAAAGTACCGAGCAAAAAAGCAAACTAAAGGATAACATATAGGCTATGCCGGTCGAAAGAAGATTACTTATTTCACTCTGTTTGCCATCAGCGAGATACCGTGCAGAATAACGGATATAGGTACTGTTAACCCCGAATCCACCCATCCCTGCATAAGAAAGAATAATAAAAGAGAGAGACCACAATCCGAATTCAGTCAGCGAGAGATAGTGCAGGATATAGGGAGTCAAAAGAATACGGCTTACCATATAAATGACAATAGCAACCATACCGGATAACGCATTTCCGGCAAGTTTCTTATGTGCATTGCTCTGATTCTTCATGATACTCCGACGGGTAGAGGGTGAGGATGGTGCTCATTGCCTGGCAACTACTATTATGCGGCATATTTTTCTTGTTGCCCCCTGTTCATGAATAATACAAAATATTCATGAAGTCCAAGCTGTAATTCCTGCGGGGCCGCGTTGCCTGTTGCACCTTATCCTTCGTCAATCTTTCCGCTTAACCGCAGCA
Source organism: Chlorobiaceae bacterium (assembly GCA_013336025.1). Taxonomy (GTDB): domain Bacteria; phylum Bacteroidota; class Chlorobiia; order Chlorobiales; family Chlorobiaceae; genus Chlorobium. Next base: position 2,280 of record JAAXUM010000263.1, on the reverse strand, counting down.
GAGAATGGGGCTGGTTGGCACATGCATATCCGGATAGACCTGTAAAACCTGATCCGTCCATCATCATTGCCGGATATACGGAAAGCAGGCGGGACTTACCGGGAGCGCCGTCATGCCGAACGAATCAGAGCAAGAGCATCTGCCAGGAGGGAGGCGCCCTCTGTCCGCTGTACGAGCGGGCGATGGTGCTTCGCAAAGGAAACCGTGATTGATGAAAAGTGAGTCGGGGAGTTTTATGCTGTCTGCCTTAAAACAAACAGAAAAAAGCGTTGCCATAAACAGAAAAACCTGCCGGTTCAGCGCTTTTCTGCTGAACCGGCAGGTTTTTACCATCGTGGAGATGGCGGGATTCGAACCCGCGTCCAGAACACTGCTCAATAAAGACCCCACACTCATCGCCGGTGGCTGTTGTTTCGTGAACCGTTACTGCACCGGTAAAGTTCGTTTCACTATCCCTGTCGATTACCCGCCAGTCTTTTCGGGCAAAAACTGACGGGGCTTACTTGCGCGAGCGAAAGGCTCAAGCGCGGATTATGCCATCCGGAGGTTTCAGAGTAAGCGCATTCACCTGCCGGACGATGGCTGATTAATTAACTTGTGCTAATCAGGCAGCCATTGCATACGAATAATCGTCTGCATGTAATGTTGCATAGACTTCTTTAACGAGTCCATCCATGCTGAAACTCGGAGTGCATCTTTATTTCACACCTGCCCTGTCAAAAGCCTGTCATCCCCATGATTACAAAGAACAGTAGCCGCGATTGCGCGGAGCAAAGTATAACAATATTATTCAGTATAGAAAACCCCTGCCGGCTCTTTTCGGTTCCCCCGTCATAAAGAGCGACAAAAAGCGACTCAAAGGACTATCGCAGAGAATATAGTTCAGTTCAGACCGGGCAGTTCGGGCGCATTGGCGACAATCTGGTACTCTCCGCCTTTTGAACGGACCGATCGGCTCCACATGCGCTCATAGGCATCGCTGAATATCACATCTCTCGTGGCTTCGGCGATGTACCATGAACCAACCTCAAACTCCTCTTCGAGCTGTCCGGCACTCCATCCCGAATAACCAAGAAAAAACCGGATCTCGGAGGGCTGCATCACACCGGTATTGAGCAGAAAGCTTACCTGATTTTTATCGCCACCCCAGAAAAGACCGGGAAAAATTTCTGTAGCGTCGTCAATAATATCTCCTCTTGAGTGTAAAAAATGTACGGTATCAACCTGAACGGGCCCGCCCATATGCAGGGGCTCCTCTATCTCTTCAAATCCTGCGACTGCCTCACAGACCTTGAATTCCAGCGGGCGATTGAGAATAAACCCGAGAGATCCGCTCTCGTTGTGCTCACAGATAATCAGCACTGTTCTCTTGAAATTTGATTCAAGAAGATTGGCAGAAGCAAGGAGCAGTTTGCCAGGCTGAAGTTTGTCAAATTCGTTTACCATGCGTGTTCCGTCACGTTTTTTGCTGCAAATAGTTCAATATCTCTTCGGCATGTCCTGCCGGAGAAACTTTCGGCCAGACTTTTTCAATCATCCCCTTTTCATCGATCAGATAGGTTACCCTGTTGGTACCCATATATTCCTTACCCATAAACTTTTTCAGACCCCATACACCATAGTCTTGTACAATTCTTTTTTCATCGTCAACAAGAAGCCGGAAAGGCAGCGTATATTTTTCAGCAAATTTTTTATGTTTTTCAACACTGTCAACACTTACGCCAAGAATTTCAGCATCCAGATTGTTAAAGTTAGGCAAATTATCGCGAAATGCGCAAGCTTCCTTCGTACATCCAGGGGTGTCATCCTTGGGATAGAAATACAAGACCACTTTTTTTCCTTTATATTCATGCAGCGTTACCGTTTTTCCGTGCTGATCCGTAGTACCTATTGGGGGTGCGACTGAACCCTCCTGGAGTAATGACATGGGTGAAACTAATTTATGTTGCTGAAATGTTTACCCTTGTAAAATAACGAGCTGTCACAAAAAGTTTCCCATTTACCTGATAATGAAACCGTATTCTTTCTGCCCGATATGCGGCGCCTCGCTCAGTAATGCATCAATTGACGGACGGGAACGAAGGTATTGCCCTTTATGTAAATGGGTGCATTACATCAATCCGCTTCCTGTTGCCATAGCTTTTGCGGTGAACAGCAGTAATGAGTTGCTGGTGGTTCGAAGGGCTCATGAGCCGGCTTTTAATGAATGGGCACTCCAGGGGGGGTTTCTTGAAGATGGTGAAGAGCCTCTTGAGGGGTGCCTGAGGGAGCTGATGGAGT
>JAAXUM010000048.1 GCA_013336025.1 Chlorobiaceae bacterium | reverse complement strand
CATCTTTCGGGTTTCTTCCCTACCATACGCCGTTTAAGCTGTTTGAAGTGGAGGGTCTTCGTTGCCGACCCTGTTCTCATATCGGTCGTGAGCATTGCCCGAAAGGCCATTTTCGATGTATGAATGAGTTGCAGGAACCGCTGATTGCCAAAAAGATTATCGACTATTTCAACAGAGAACGGTCATGAAAATAGCTTCGTGGAATATCAATGGAATACGGGCCCGTCAGGAGGCTCTTGTTTCATGGATTGGTCGCAACACACCGGATATTCTCGTTCTGCAGGAGGTTAAGGCTGATCTGACGGATATTCCGGCCTCTGTCAGTGATCTGCAGGGGTATGTGAGTTTCTGGAACGGCTCTTCGTTTCGCAAGGGGTACAGCGGCACCGGGATGCTTGTCCGGAAGGGTTCGATTTCCGGCACATGTGAATGGGAGATCCCGGTATTCGATTTCGAAAACAGAACCTGCGTTCTTCATACTGAACAGTTTACCCTTGCAGGGAGCTATGTCCCTCGCGGGGAGGGGGAGGAGCATTATCGTCTGAAGCTTCATTATTTTGAACAAACAAGACTTTTTATTGAGAACCTTCTTCTTCAGGGGCGTCAGGTGATTTTTGCCGGTGACATGAATGTTGCTCATCGGGATATTGACGTTCATCGCTCCCAGAACAAGCCTGGCGCCGTTGGCCTGAGAGCTGAAGAGCGGGCTTCAATCGATGCCCAGCTTGCGCTCGGGCTTCATGATGTCATGAGAGAGAGAGCCCCGGAGCGCAACGATCTGTTTACCTGGTGGCCATACTGGAAAAATGCACGAGAGAGAAACCTTGGCTGGCGTATCGACTGTTTTTTTCTTTCAGCCGCTATCGCAGAAAGGGTAACGATGACCACTGTTGATCGGGATGAAAGAAGTTCAGATCATGCACCGATTCTTCTTGAGCTTTCTGATTTTTCCTGATCCTTTGCCAGAGCATGAACATTCCGTTCGCTGCTTCTCAACGGCTCCTGCTTCAGTTGATGCTTGCGAATTATTGAGGGTTGGAAAAATGATGCCAATACCTTACCTTTAAGGTTCAAATTTGCAGGTGGTGTTCATTTGTTTTAATCAGATGAATCCGCGGGGCCGGCTTGCGCAATGCCGTACCTTCGCCGTCATGCAAGCAACTGAGGAAAGAACAATGTTATCAGGTATTTGCGCTATGGAAACAAAAAAACTCTATGAATGTACAGTAATCATTGACGGCGGTCTTCAGGATGAGGTTATCGCTGCTGCAATGGAGATGGTACAGAAGGTTATTGCCGATAAAGGCGGAAGCATCAGCAGCGTCCTTGAGGTTGGCAGAAGAAAAACCGCATATCCGATCAATAAAAAAACCATCGGTTATTATGCACATATTGAATTCACTGCCGGCACTTCGGTTATTGCAGAGATCGAAAAAGTTCTCCGCTATGAAGAGGCGCTTTTGCGTTATCTGATTATTCATCTTACCAGCGCTTTGCTTGAAATGCGCAAGAGGGTTGAAAAATACAGTGTTGTCATTGGCAGTCCTGAAGATAATGCCGGCAATGAAGCCGAGGTATCCGAAGGTGATGGTAAATAACGGTCAGGCCAAGATCTGAATGCTCACAGCGAAACGATACTTTTGATACTAAAACAGGGAAGATGCTATGGCTGAATTAAAAATGCCTGAGATCAACAGCGTAGTAATTGCCGGGAATTTGACGAAAGATCCTGTTTTCAGGCAAACTAATTCAGGAGGAACACCTGTCGTTAATTTTTCAATTGCATGCAACAGAAGGTTCAGGGACAGCAATCACCAGTGGCAGGAGGATGTTTGTTACGTTGGTGTTGTCGCCTGGAACAAGCTTGCTGAGAGTTGTCGTGATAACCTGAAGAAAAGTTCTGCTGTGCTGGTTGATGGAGAGCTGCAGAGTCGAACATGGAAGGCTCAGGATGGCACGTCGAGGACTGTTGTTGAAATCAAGGCAAGAAGAATTCAGTTTCTCAACAAGCGAAAAAAGAACGGTGAAGAGGATGACGAAGGTTTTATTGAGGATGATTGTCACGATATCCATCAAGAGGACATGAGTGACGATGATCAGAATCATATCTATGAATACAAATATCTTTCTTCCGACTGAGAAGAATTGATAAGCCAAATTTTGCAATGAACTTATGAGACACAAACCTACACCGCCGAAAGGCAACAAATCATTGGGGAACGCGCTGGCGTCAAAGAAAAAAGTTTCAAAAAACCAGGTTGTTTTCTTTGATTACCGCGATGAGCGTAAACTGAAACGGTTTATCAATGATCAGGGGAAAATTATCCCCCGCCGTATTACAGGGTTATCAGCAAAAGATCAGAATCTTCTGACCCATTCAGTGAAGTGGGCAAGGTTTCTTGCTGTTATTCCCTATGTTACTGATGAGTATAAATAAACAATTTTGCAATCTTTTGAACGAGGAAGCTAAAGCGTGAAAGTCATTTTAAGAAAAGATGTGGCTGCCCTTGGTGATGCAGGTGAAGTTGTTGCGGTTAAAAACGGTTATGCAAACAACTATCTGATTCCGCAGGGTATGGCTATAAGAGCAACCGAAGGGACGCTCAAGGCACTTGAAACAGAGAGAAAGCAGCAGGCAAAAAAAGTTGAGCTGCAGCGTAAAACAGCCCGTGATCTTGCTGCGAAAATCGAGCAGATGTCGCTCAAGGTTTTTGCCAAGGCGGGTGAGTCGGGTAAACTGTTCGGAACGGTTACTTCCGGTGATATTGCTGATGCGCTTAAAGCTCAGGGCATCGAGATTGATCGCAGAAAAATCACCCTCGAAGCGCCAGTAAAAGCGCTTGGTAAATATGAGGCTGATGCCAAGGTATTTATGGATGTTGCTGTGAAAATCAGCTTTGAAGTTGAAGCTGAAGGTTCTGACGCATAGGCTTATGAAGCAGCAGTATGTTTCTGAATAACAGCTCAGCCAGGCGTTGTGCAGAGTTGCTCCGTGACAGTCCTGTCGTCACGGAGCTTTTTTATTTCTATTTTTTTGGTAATTCTTTAAAGCTGTTGTAGAATAATCGTTACGGCAAGTGTTCTTAAGCCGTTAACAGCAGTTGTACCATTGAACTTAAAAAAAGGGGAAGCATCTATGATCCAGACATTACTGCAGGAGAAATACCCTATATACACGCTTAAGCTGGATAAGAGTGAGACGAGTTGCAAAAGCGTTGACGATATTATGGCTCATTTCAAGCAGAGGATTGATGATAATCCTGGTGTTTGTTTTATCGGGATATTTGATCATTATGCTCATACGTCCTCACTGCCTGAAGGTGTTATTGCTCCGGGTATAACGGAGGCAAAAAATATTATTTTCTGTTTTGGCAAGGAAATTCCGAATCCGGGAGTGCTTGCGTTAAGACCTCGTTCAATCGGTGTTGTTGAACTTGATGATTCGTTTGTTATCACCTTTCTTGAAGCGCCTAATCCTGCCGCCAATGAAGCTATGGAGGCCTGGACAAAAGCGTTGAAGAATTAAGAAACAGAAGGGCATATTCTCTCTTACAAGCTCCATAAGTTGTTCTTATGGGGCTTTATTTTTGTTTTAAAAAAAATACTGATAACTTTTAAGTGTAAATGTTTGTCAGCTCATAGCTTTCTGAAAAGCGGGTTGCCGGAGTTTTTTCATGGATAACAAGTGCGTTGAGGTTTACATGAAACGGTCATTACCGGTTTGTTTTCGGACTGGTGCATGTTTGTTTGTTCTGGTGCTTATGGTTATGACGAGCGCTTGCAGCACGTCACAGCACTATGTCAAGCTTTCCGAAGCCGGTTCAGCCTATACCGGATCTGTCGCGGCATTGGCTGACAGGGCAAGCCTTCTTCATGTTGAAGCATCGTCGTATGAATTGCTTGATCAACGGCTTGATGATAATGGTCGGGTAATGCCAAAAAGCCGGCTGAAGGATTTGCTCAATAACACCAATAGTTCAGACAGCAAGGCTGTCGAAAGAAATTTAAGAACAAAAAAGGTGGCTCTGAACCTGCAGGATTATTTCAAGGCCCTTCAGGAGCATGCTGCATCAACCGCTTCTTCCGATATCGGCATCAAAGCAGATGGCCTGGTAAAGAAGCTAAATGAAGCCATTCGTGATGCGGGAGGTACCCTTCCTTCAGGTGCCACCGGGCTTTCCGGGGTTGTTGCTCTTGCGGCTAAACATCAGAGAGAGGCAATCCTGAAAAAAGAGCTGATCGTCAGAAAACAAAGCATCATCAGCGCATTGCACATTTTCCATGAGATGGACTCGTTAATGACAAACCAGATAGCCGGCGATGCCGATACAATAAGGCGAGGTCGATTGAAGATGCTTATTACTCCGTTTTATACAGATGGCAATGCATCGATGGGGATGAATGCAGAACTTGTTGATGCGTGGGTAAGTCGTCGACGGGATCATCTCCTGGGGTCGATAACTGAAAAGGAAAACAGACAGCTTACCGATACCGCCAAAAAAAATGCAGATACCTTCAGGGAGATATTCATAAAAATGACTTCGAATCAGGAAAGAACGGTCACTATCGATGATCTCAATGCACTGATTGATGACTGTACGGCGTTCAGCGGTTTTATCAAGTCATTCTAACGGAGAGCAAGGTTATGGATACCGTAAAGGAAGGCAATGAGATTTTACGTCTTCTCACGGGTTATGCAGAGACGTTTACAGATGCTGTTCTTGATGAGTTGCTTCAGGAGTCGCCATTAAAAGCTGATCAGCGGATCATGTTATTTGAACAGTTTAAGAAAATGCACGCTGAATTACATGTTGTCAGTCAGGCGTTCAAACTCTATGAAGAGAACAACCGAAGAGTTATTAAACAAAGCCTTGAGGAATTCCTGTCATTGCTGCTGAATGACCATGCCTCCCGGAGTTCATTGATTCATGGGTTGGCTGATGTTCTTGTCAAGGCAGCGGAAATCAATTTTCTTGATAAAGAACTGATGGGCCTTCTCAGCCGGATTGTAAGTAAAGTTAAGTGGCCTGAAGATCTGCCTGCGTTTCAGGACGGTGTTTTGCCATCAGGAACGGCATGGCCTCAATACAGTTTAAAGCGGATTTACGAGGAAAAAAGCGGAGCGTATCAGGATTTTTTAAATAGTGCATATTTTCTCGTCATGCCTGCTATTGTGGCGGGAACAGAAGAGCTGAAAAAGAAAAAAAAGAATCTTGAATCGGTTGTCAAGGCTATGGAAGGTTGCATTACCTTGATTGGAATGATGAAGAAAATGCTTTGTATCGTCTCCTGATACCTGATCTCAGGCTGGAAATTGCTGGAGCATGCGAACATCGTTTTCAAAAAGCAGGCGGATGTCGTCGATTTTGTAGCGAAGGAGCACGGTGCGGTCAACACCCATGCCGAAAGCATAGCCGGACCATTTTTCAGGATCAATGCCGCAGTTGCGCATGACGTTCGGGTGAACCATGCCGCAGCCCATGATTTCGAGCCAGCCCGATTTTTTACAGACGCGACACCCTTTTCCTCCGCAGAGGTAGCAGGTAACATCAACTTCTGCCGATGGCTCTGTAAAGGGGAAAAAACTCGGGCGGAAGCGCAGTTTTACGTCACTGCCGAACATCTGGTGCGCGAATGAGTAAATGGTTGCTTTCAGGTCGGCGAACGAGACGCCCTTATCGATATAGAGCCCTTCAAGCTGGTGAAACACGCAGTAACTGCGGGAGCTGATTGCTTCGTTTCTGTAGACTTTTCCCGGACAGATAACCCGTATGGGTGGTTTCTGGTCAAGCATGACACGGATCTGAACAGGTGACGTATGGGTTCTCAGGAGAACATCCCCATTGGCATTTCCCCTTGTAATGAAAAAGGTGTCCTGCATATCGCGGGCAGGATGATCGGGCGGAAAATTGAGGAGGTCGAAATTATAGTGATCGAGCTCGAGTTCAGGCCCGGTTGCTATACTGAAGCCCATCGATGAAAAAATCGCTTTCATCTCGCCGAGAACTTTTTGTACCGGATGCTCACTTCCAATGAAACTGCGTCTGCCGGGTAGCGTAAGGTCTAACGCAGGTTCTTTTTTGCTTTCCACTGATGCAAGCTCCGCGGTTGCAGCGGCAAGCTTGTCATCAGCAGTCTGGCGCAACTGGTTAAGTAACTGGCCCATTCGAGGCTTATCGGCTGGCAAGACCGATTTGAGCTGCCCGAAAAGTCCTGCAATAAGTCCTTTTCGCACGGTGAACCTGAGACGAAAAGCCTCTATGTCCTTCATGCTTGTAAGCTCGTATTCGGAAATTTCCTGCTGCAGATTTCGAATGGCGTTTTCCATAAAAACAGGGGTATACTTAATCGATAACAGCTTTGACGATCTGTGAAAATGCTGCCGGATCTTTTACGGCAATTTCAGCAAGAGCTTTACGGTCGATCTGAATGCTTTTTTTACTCATGGCATTAACCATTTTCGAATAGGTTGTTCCATTGAGTCTTGCTGCCGCATTGATACGCATGATCCATAGTGAGCGAAACGTGCGTTTTTTTGCACGGCGGTCACGGTAGGCATACTGTTCTGCTTTGTCTACGGCGTGTTTGACAACCGTAAGGATATTTCCGCGTGACCCCCAGAACCCTTTTGCTTTCTTTAAAATTCTTTTCCGGCGTGCACGTGAGGCTACTGCATTATTTGCTTTAGGCATCGTGATAGAGAGTTAATGTTGAAAATTTATGCAAGAATCATCCGTCTGATCTGCTTTTCCTTTGCTGAATCAAGAATGGTGGCCTGATGCAGACGGCGTGAACGTTTTCTGTTTTTCTTCTCAAGATTATGAGAACCGTTCATTCGTTCATGTTTGATTTTTCCTGATGCGGTAGCTTTGAATCGCTTGCATGCTCCGCGATGTGATTTCATTTTAGGCATGGTGGTCTCTTTTGTTTTATATAAAAATGAGCAGGTTCGTGATTATTCTTCGATGTCATCTGATGGCGGCAGTGGAGCCAGAGGTTGCTGCGGCACACCTGTTCTGGCTTTTATGCGTTCATATGCATCTACCTTTTTCTTGTCAGGCTCGAAATACACGAACAGTTTTTTTCCTTCAAATTTCGGGTCTCCGTCACGGTTACTCACGCAACTGAGGCGTTCCGTAAGGCGTTCGGCAAGTTCAAGACCTTTGTCCTTGTATATAATTGATCGGCCTAAAAAAACAATCGTTGCCCTGACCCTGTTTCCCTTGCGCAGAAATTCTTCAAGATGCGCGGTTTTGAAATCAAAATCGTGCTTGTCGGTGTTGGGATGAAACCGCAGTTCTTTCAGTGTTGTCGTTTTCTGCTTTTTCTTGAGATCCTTGTCTCGCTTATCCATTTTATAGATAAGCTTTCCAAGGTTGTCAAGCTTGCAGACCGGGGGATCAGCGTTTGGCTGAACCTCGATAAGATCAAAGTTTTTCTCTTCGGCAAGCCGTTTTGCATCAATGGTTTTCATGACCTGCTGCGTACCGTCCGGAAAGATAATCCTGACTTCCGGAACACGGATCTGTTCGTTGATCCTGTAGGAAAGTTTCGGTTTCTGAGTCGTGGTCTTCTGTTTCTTCATGCGATCATGGTTTGTTTAGAGGATCAGGGTTTTTGCCGCGATTTCCTTTTTGAGCTTGTCTGTCAGTGACTCTGTAGTGAAAAGACCTTCATCACCGGTGCGATGCCGCCGGAGAGAGAGTTGACCACTTTCAAGCTCTTTTTGTCCGATAATAATCATGTAGGGAATCTTTCCGATTTCAGCTTCACGGATTTTTTTCCCGATTTTTTCATTTCTCAGATCAAGTTCGGCCCGGATGCCTGAGAGAAGAAGGGTTTCGTGGATGCTTTTTGCATACGCATGAATCTCTTCGCCAAGCGGCATAATGATGGCCTGAACAGGTGCAAGCCAGAGCGGGAAGTTTCCTGCCGTATGTTCAATGAGTACGCCGATAAAGCGTTCCATGGATCCGAACGGCGCACGGTGTATCACGATCGGGCGGTGTTTCTGACTGTCACTGCCAATATAGGAAAGGTCGAATCGTTCCGGCATGACGTAGTCAACCTGCACAGTGCCGAGCTGCCACTTTCTTCCGATGGCATCACGGACGATAAAGTCGATTTTAGGGCCGTAGAAACTTGCTTCGCCTATGCCGATAACATAGCTGATTCCCATTCGGTTGGCCGCTTCGGTTACATCCTTTTCCGCCTGCTCCCAGACCTCCGGAGTTCCGCCATATTTTTCCTGGTTCAGAGGGTCATGCATGGAAAGGCGTGTCTGCACGTCAGAGAATCCCAGTGTGGCAAAAACATGCTGTGTCAGGTCGATGGCATTGCAGATTTCGTCAACAAGCTGGTCAGGCCGGCAGTAGATATGTGAATCGTCCTGTGTAAATCCTCGCGCCCTGACAAGACCGTTCAGCTCGCCCGACTGTTCGTGACGGTAGACCGTTCCGAATTCAGCAAGCCGTATGGGCAGGTCTCTGTAACTGCGGAGTTTGACGTTGTATATCAGATGGTGATGCGGGCAGTTCATGGGTTTGAGGAGGTACTGCTCCTGTTTTCCATTCTCATCATGATAGGTGAGAGGCGGAAACTGCGAATCACTGTAGTACGGGTAATGTCCTGAACGTTTATAGAGGTCTATATTGCCGATATGCGGCGTATAGACCGGCTGATAGCCGCGCTTGCGCTGCTCCTCTTTCAAAAAGGTTTCGAGCTCGTTGCGGATGATGGCTCCTTTCGGCAGCCAGACAGGCAGTCCGCTTCCTATCTCCGGCGACAGCATGAAGAGCTCAAGCTCTGCGCCGAGTTTGCGGTGGTCTCTGCGTTTTGCCTCTTCAACTCTTGCCGTGTGTTCTTTGAGCAGTTTTTCAGAGGGAAACGTAATGCCGTAAATCCGCTGCATGCTCTCGCGAGAGGAGTCTCCCCGCCAGTATGAGGAGGAGATATTGGTCAGTTGTACGGCCTTTATTTTTGATGTCATTTGCAGATGCGGGCCGCTGCAGAGGTCGGTGAATCCTTCCTGCTCATACAGAGAGACGAAAGGGGTGTTTTTCAGGGTATCTTCAAGAATTTCAACCTTGTAGGGGTCATTCCTGACGGTTTTGAAAAA
>JAAXUM010000047.1 GCA_013336025.1 Chlorobiaceae bacterium | reverse complement strand
ATTCGCCGTCAACCTTGACTTCGATGCCCTGTGAATCGGAACGGAAACCTGCTTCAACAGATGCCGGTTTGTTGAGTTTGTCTGACGGGAAAAGTTCTGCCCAGCGTGAGATCGAATCAACAATACCGGAACCGCCGTGTGAGAAACGCCATCTGCTGACGCCTACAGGGCCTTTTTCACCGCTCTGGGTGCCGATGCTGTTCACTTCGATTCTTGAAATTCTCTGACCGCCTTCGTTCAGTGCCGTGAAAGCAGGTCCGATAAACCAGAACTCACGGATCCAGTCATTGAAGGAACCGGTGCTCTGAAGAGCTTTTACGGTGCCTTCCCATGTGTCGATAACATCATTGTTGTCAAGAGGTACTTTCATGATGATGTCATGAAACTGACGGCCCTGCATGTAGATCGGATTGGGAACGTTTCTGCGTACTGCATCGGAACGATAGTAGAAAAGGTTCACGACAGAACCTTCAAAAGAGAATGAATGAGAGAAATCACCAACAGTAACTGATCCTTCGCCTACACAGATTCTTCTTTCCTTGGTTTCATTGGCAATGTCAGCCTCGACTACCAGTTTGTTTTTGGTACTGTCAACAATGGATTCGATAACAGCGGAGAACCTTACAAATCCTTTTGCAGGATCAAGAGGTTTTACATTGATTTTTACATTACAATCTGCTGGCAGAAGGGGACTTGCAGGGGGCACATTTACCTTGGCCCTGCCTTTTACTTTTCCCCATGAACTGGATCCGCCTTCGAGAATGATTTCATAATCGGAATGGGCGGTGGTGGTGTCTTTTGTGCCGAAAAGAGCCATAGTGATTTCTCCTTTTTCTGGTGGCGTTGAAATTGGATATTTTCAGGAAATACCATGAGTTGATTCCTGTTAAATAACAGCTTGAAATAAATTTAAAGAATAAAAATCAATAAATAAAGGAAAATATGTTTCTTCCTTTTTTCTGAAAACCTTAATTACCCTGTTTTAAAGGCGGTTTCATTCATCCGCAATCAGCATAACCCCTTATGAGCGACTTGTCATCAAAACAAAAAAACAGATCATTCAAGACATACAGCCCGGCTCTCCTCAGCGGAATTCTTCTTGGTATCTCATTTCCGACCTATCCTGTTATCCGCCTTGAGCTGCTGGCGTGGATAGCTTTTGTACCCCTTCTTGTTTCATTGCAGCATGAGGATTCTATTGGAAGATATTATCGCAAGGTGTATCTGTCGATGTTGCTGTTCTCATCAATATCGCTCTGGTGGGTAAGTCTTGCAACACTTCCTGGCGGGTTACTTACCATTATAGCTCAATCTTTTTTTCTGACCGTGCCGTTTCTCATGTTTTATGTTTTGAAAAGAAGAGCGGGATACCGTTTTGCGCTGATGACGCTCCCTTTTATCTGGGTTGGCTGGGAGTGGGCTTACATGCAGCAGGATCTCTCCCTTGGCTGGCTTACCCTCGGTAATTCTCAGGCTAATCTTGTCGGCATGATCCAGTATGCCGATACTACCGGGGTATGGGGAATCAGTTTCTGGCTGTTGTGCTTCAATGTTTTCGCTTTACTTGTCTGGGTGGATTTCAGGAAAGGTCTTCAGCCTTTGCGTTCTGTTTCAGCGCTTTTCATGCTGATTGTTCTTCCCCTCCTCTATTCATGGTATGTGTTTTCTCATGATAACGATTCTGCTTCACGGAATCCTTCTGTGCGGGTGACCCTTGTTCAGCCTGATATTGATCCCCTTGAAAAATGGCAGAAATATGACAGTGCCGAGATGATGGAACTCTATTACAGGCTTACCGACCGTGCGGTACGCAATGAACGGCCGGAACTTGTTATCTGGCCTGAAACAGCTATTCCGTTCTACATCCTTGATAGTACCTATGTCGGTTATCTCCACTCCCTGCAGATGTCGCTCAACATCTGGAATGTTTCGCTGCTCAGCGGGTTTTCCGACATTGTGCATTATCCGCCGGGAGTTCGACTGCCTGTTTCAAATTCAGCAAAGTATGATGATGTTTCGGGTGGTTATTTCGAGACGTTCAATGCTTCAATGCTGCTTGCTCCCGGTTTTGGACTTCCGCAGGTCTATCATAAAATCCGTCTTGTCCCTTTTGCCGAGAGAGTTCCTTATGTTGAATATTTACCTTGGCTTGGCAATTTCACGTTTTCTCTTGCCGGTATATCAAGCTGGGGAAAAGGTTCTGATACAACGCTTATGCAGCTTGATTCTTCAAGGCACGGGAAGGTTGTTCTCGGTAACATTATCTGTTATGAATCGATTTTTCCCGGGCTCGTAAGCGAATTCGTTTTAAAAGGTGCTCAGTTTCTGACACTTGTTACCAATGATGGATGGTATTCCACCTCTTATGGTCCTTACCAGCATCTTGCAATAGGGAAGCTTCGCTGTATTGAAAATCGCAGGGCAATGGCCCGTTGCGCCAATACCGGCATAACGGCGTTTATCGATAAATATGGAAGAATTTATGCTGAAATCCCATGGTGGGAGGAAAATGTGCTGACCTCCGAGGTTCCTCTCAGCCGGGAGCTTACTCTTTTTACCCGCTATCCCGACATGTTTCCTAAAGTCGCACTGGCTATCGCGGGCATGTTGATTGCCATTGCATTTATTCGAAAAATCCGTGCCTCATGAATGGTGACTTGCGCAAGATCTGCATTGCTCTTTTCATCAAGCCGCAGGGAGCAATAACAGCTTTAAAGGCATTCTGATTCAGCAGTTCAGGTTTGTAATTCAGAATCCGAAATTCAGAACCGCTCTAAAGGCCGTAGGCTTTGATTTTTCGATAGAGCGTCCGTTCAGTTATTCCAAGGAGGCCTGCTGTTTTTCTCTTGTTTCCTTCGCAGACGGCAAGTGTTTCTGCGATGGTTTTTTTCTCCAGATCATCCAGGGAATTTACTGCTCCGGAGGTTCCTGATGCCCTTTCTTCAGTTACCGGGTTACTTGCGGATGATTGTATCCGCGCAGTGTTGTCGGGAAGAAGAAGAGGTCGTTCCTGACGCTCTTCAATGAGACGTTCAAGAAGCTGCCTGACATCGTTGATATCCTGACGGAGCTGGATCAGGCTTCGGTAGATGATATTGAGTTCCTGGTTATCCTGTTTTGCTGGTTCGTGCACGAGACTTTTGTGGCGGCTGCGCTGGATAAGATGTTTTTCAAGAATTTCCGGTGTTATTCTTTTTCCTTTTTCAAGAATGAGCAGGGACTCGACAAGATTTCTCAGCTCTCTGATATTTCCCGGCCAGGGATACCGAAGCATGAGTTCCCCGGCTTCATGGGTGAATCCCTCAAATATAACGCCGTGTTTTCGTTCAAACTCATGAACGAAATGCTCCGCAAGGAGCAGGATATCGGGGCCTCGTTCCCTGAGCGGAGGGATCTGGAGTTCCACACTGCGCAGTCGGTAGTAAAGATCTTCGCGGAAGTTGCCGTCAGCGACAGCCTGGAACATGTTTTTGTTCGTAGCAGCAATGATTCGTGTATCGGCATAGACGGAATCCGAAGATCCTACCCGCTGAAACTCTCCTGTTTCAAGAACCCGAAGAAACTTGACCTGTGTTTCAAGCGGCATTTCACCGATTTCATCAAGAAAAATTGTTCCCCTGTCGGCACTTTCGAAATACCCTTTTCTGCTTTGAAAAGCTCCGGTAAAAGCCCCTTTTTCATGTCCGAAAAGCTCTGATTCAAGAATTCCCGACGGGATGGCTCCGCAGTTGACGGGAATAAAACTTTTATCAGCACGTCGGCTGTTTGCATGGATGAACCGGGCAAGTACCTCTTTTCCTGCCCCGGTCTCTCCGATGATAAGGACAGTGATTTCCGTATCGGCAACTTGCAGTGCAAGTTCCCTGAGCTGGGTGACCAGTTGTGATTTTCCAATAAAGTTGCTATCACGTTTCATTCTGTTTATTGCTGTATGGGTTCAGAAAAAGAAGCTTCAGTCAACAGGAACAACGATGCTCGTGAATGGAATTGTCCTGGCTGCGCTCAGGGCCTCTTTTTTTGACGGATATGTTTTCTTGAGAAGAACTTTATGAGTTTCTCCTTTATCAGCAATAATGGCAGGATAGTTGATCGAGATTTTTTCAAGAAGACCCTCTGCATTTTTTCTTGTTCTGAAAAATCCGAATTGTATGGCATACAATCCCGAATTCGACGTTGCGGGGTTAAGAGCAGAAGGGGTGCCGGGTTTGTTGTTCTCTTTTATTGCAGCCTTCCGGTTTGTATCGGAAAGAGCTGCCGGTGTTGCAATGGCAACAGTGGTTGGGGGTTTATGATCTGTCAGATTTGTCGCCGGTTTCGAGCTGTCGGGTTTATTCTGACCAGTCGAAACGGCAATGGTCTTTATCGATGTTTTATTGGTTGATTTGAGTTCCGCAGCAGGGGAGGGTTCCAGCGGAAAGTCGCGTTCTAACGGGGGGAGTTTGATCTTCCGGTTCAAAGCCAACTGATTGGGTGCAAGTTTTGAGCTGGCAGGTTTGACCATAGGGGTGCCAACCGGCGGCACGACAGGCGCTGCCGGAGGAAGCGAGCTCAACGTGTTCATAGCCAACTGATTTACGGAAGGTGCCGAGCTGGCAGACTTGCCGGCTGAAGCAGGAGGCGTTTTCAGGCTGGTTTTCTTGTTCGATTTGGCTGCTGCGGTACCTGATGGTTCTTGTGGAATGTCGCGAATCAATGGAGGCAGTTTGATCTGCCGGTTCAGTTCCAACTGGTTAGCGGCAAGTGCGGAGCCGCCCGGTTTATCGGGGGTATCGACAGTTGCCTGTGGCTCTGGTTTTATGTTTTCGGCAAGAGCCACAGGCGGAACGGTTTTGGTTTGAAGGTCGGATACTGCCAGGGGAGGCGTTATCGATCTGGTCTCTGCAGGACTGTTTGCCGCGAGTGTTGATGGTATTGGTTTTGAAGCAGCAGTGTTTTTTACCTCTTTTTTTATTCCTGTAATGGTTGAACCGGAAGGGAGAGGTGGTTTCGAAAAGTTGCCTGCCAGTGGAGGGAGCGTAATCTGCTGGTTCAGTGCCGACTGGTATGCTGCCACTCTCGAACTGCTTAGTGCGTCAAGTGACGGATCGGGATACTCCCGGAGCTGTTTCTGGTATAGCGATACTGCTTGTGCGCCATCTTCTGACAGGAGAGCATGGAGAACAATTTTTTCAGATGGTTTGGTGACTTTTTGACGGAGAGTTTCTAACAAATAAACTTTATCTTCACTGACATACTGGAGTATCTCTGGTGCATAAGAGGTCTCGGCAGCATTAAGCGGCAGTTTATTTGCATACGAAGCGGAGAGCAGCGCAGCAATAAGGGCGAAGCCCGTTAATCTGGATAAACCCATCGCGTTCAACTTGAATATGGTTCGTCAGCGTTCTGTTGTACCAATCTGTTATGTTCCACTATCATAACATAATATGACAAATATTTTCCTATAAAATCAATTGCGCTCTATGGCTTATCGTTCAGTAAAATCATTTGCCAAAATCAATCTCGGTCTTCTCATTACCGGTAAACGCCAGGACGGCTATCATACGCTTGAGACAATCTTTGCGCCGATCAACTGGTATGACACCATTGAATTTACTCGATCTGATGTGATTTCCATGAGCTGCTCCAACATCGATCTTCCTGTCGACGACAATAATCTTTGCATCAAGGCAGCCAGAGCTCTGCAGCAGTTTGCCTCTTATCCGGCAGGTGCAGCCATGAATCTTCATAAACAGGTGCCTTTCGGAGCCGGGCTTGGAGGCGGAAGCAGTGATGCCGCAACGGTTCTCAGGGTGCTCAATGATCTCTGGCAAATCAACGCTTCCACTGCCGAGTTGCACGCACTCGCCGTAAAACTTGGTGCCGATGTGCCTTATTTTCTTGAAATGAAGGGGCTTGCATTTGCCCGGGGTATCGGTGACGAACTTGAGGATCTCGATCTCACCCTGCCGTTTCATGTTGTGACCGTTTTTCCGGAAGAGCATGTTTCGACGGTATGGGCCTACAAAAATTTTTACCGGAAATTTGAACGGCCGGTTCCGTCGCTCAAACTTCTTTTGCGACAGCTTTGTCTCGATGGCGACCGTTCCGTTCTCGGTGCTTTTGAAAATGACTTTGAACCGGTTGTGTTCGATCATTACCCGAAAGTTCGGGTTGTCAAAGAGGATTTACTCGATGCGGGCAGTTTTTATGCCTCTCTTTCTGGTAGCGGATCTGCGGTGTTCGGGCTTTTCGATACGCAGGAAAATGCTGGCAGTGCCGTGAGTTTCATGCAGCAGAAGGGGTATCGGGTTACGCTTACCCCTCCCGGATTTTTTATGGAATAATTGGCTGCGTCACGGTCGATGATCGTGATTTTCTGATACTCTCTTTCAGTTCGGCGGCAATAAGCCTGAGATCCTCGTCAAGAAAGTGCGAGGACTCAAGGCGCGCTCTTTTTACGGCTGAAAATTCGATACAGGCATCAATCATCTCCTCTTTAAAAAGTGGCGCTTCTGTAATGGTTGTGCCGTCCGGACCGGTGATGGAGGAGTTTCCCCAGTAGGTGAAGCTGTCTTCATTACCAACACGGTTGACGCAGGCCACATAGCTGCTGAAGAGAAATGAGTAGGTCGAAGCAATGGTTTTCCACTGGGTTACTATTGCCGGGTTTCCGGTTCCGGGTGACATTCTCAGCGGGCTTGACATGAGCACAAAGAGCAGTTTTGCTCCCTGATGCGCAAGGATCCAGGGAACGGAGACGTGCCAGAAATCTTCACAGATGGCAATGCCGATTCTTCCAAGCCGCCTGGAGTTTACGGCCTGAATATGCTGCCCTGCCGAAAAGTACCGGAGCTCCTCGAACATGCCGTAGGTGGGGAGATAGATTTTGCGGTGAACGCTTTGCGCTCTGCCATCCTCAAACATGAACGCTGAGTTGTAGACGCCGTAGTCATCGCTGAGTTCTATTCCTCCGCAGATGATGCAGATTCTGCGACTGAGTTCGCACAGCGGTTTCAGTTTTTCGTCATGCAGGTGCATTGCCATGTCCTGCGCTGCATCCTGAACATTGTATCCTGTGAGCGAGAGCTCAGGGAACGCAATGGCGTCAGCACCATCCCTGATGGCATTTTCTGTTGCTGTGCAGTGTCGATCAAGGTTCTCATCAAAATTGGCGAGGGTGCAGTCGATCTGGGCTATCCGTAGTTTTGCGCACATCCTTTTCTCCGGTTTAATGGTATGGGTAGAAAAGATAAAAGGTAAAAGAGAGCAGAGCAAGTATCCACATGCCGGGATGCACCTCTCCTGCCCTGCCGGTAAAAAGTTTGAGTACGGTGTAGGATATGAAACCTGCTGTAATGCCTACACCGATATTGAAGGTGAAAATTATCAACGCAACAGTGAGAAATGCGGGAAGGAGTTCACTGTAATCACTGAAGTTGAATTTTGTGACAGAGTGCAGCATGAACATGCCGACAAGAACCAGAGCGGGGCCGTAGGCGAAAGGAGGTACAATGGTCAGTACAGGGGAAAAAAACAGGGCAAGGGCAAAAAATGCGGCTACGACAAGCGCAGTAAAACCTGTTTTCCCTCCCTGTTCGATGCCTGCAGCCGACTCGATATAGACACCTGCCGTTGTTGTTCCGAAAAGTGATGCTGCAATGGTTGAAAGCGCATCAACGAGCATTGGTTTTTCGATTTCCGGAAGGTTGTCCTCTTCATCAAGCAGGTTTGCTCTTGATGACAAACCGAACAGTGTTCCCATGGTATCGACAAAATCCATAACAAGCACACTGGTGATGACGCCGGCAAATCCCCATGTCCAGGCACCCCTGACATCGATTTTCATGAAAATCGGTTCAATCGAAGGCGGCATGCTGAAGAGCGTTTGCGGCAGCGGAATAAGGCCTGTCAGAAGAAATGCCGCTGTCGTTACCACTATGCCGGCCAGAATAGCTCCGGTTACCCGCTGGATCAGCAATACGGCAGTGATAAGCAAGCCTCCGAGGCTGAGGAGTACCGGAAGTTGTGCAATATTTGCCAGTTGAACCGGAGCGCCTGGTACCCCGAGCGTGACGATTCCCATGTCACCAAGACCGAGAAAAGCGAGAAAAAGTCCAATGCCTGCTGAAAAACTGTGTTTGAGCGAACCGGGAATAGCTTTGGCAAGCCACCCGCGCAGTCCGGCGAGGGTTATAAGGGTAAAAAGTACTCCGCTGATAAAAATAGCGGCCATGGCAGTCTGCCATGAGTAGCCAAGCGTCTGGACAACGGTGTATGCGATAAAGGCATTCTCGCCCATATAGGGCGCTACCGCAAAGGGGCGTTTTGCATAGACTCCCATCAGGAGCGTTCCAAAGATCGCTGTAAGAATGGTTGCCGTCATCGAAGCACCTTTTGGAATGCCCGCAGCGGCAAGAATTGCCGGATTGACGATGATAATGTAAGAGAGCATGAAAAACGTTGTGATGCCTGCAAGAAATTCCTGCCGGTAACTGGTGCGATGCTCCTTGAAATTAAAATAGGTCTGCATTGAACATGAACATGAACGTTTGTGGCGAGAGACTCGTGATACAGAAGATAATCATTACGAGAGAAAAGGGTGGGCTGCAAGCGCTAAAAGGTTCAGAACGGATGCATTGCAGCATGAAAAGATCCCTGTATTGTGAAATTTCAATTTTGTATGTTATGGTTATACCGATTAACGCAAGTTATTAACCGGCACTCGGAAAAAAGATAAATGAAGGATATTTCGTATGCCCTGGCGAGTTATTGTTAACCCTCATATTCCGGTTATCGAAACCTGTTATTCAGGTGTTCTTACACAGGCTGAATTATCGGCAGCTGTAGAAGAGACCATTTCTCTTGCCGGCAAATATCGGAGAAACCGGTTTCTTGCTGACTGTACTGAGCTTGATGGTGGCCATTCGTTTACAGATCTTTTTTTTCTTGCTGACTTTGTTCTGAACAGCGACCCCGATCATCTGTTAAAAGAGGCTGTTATTACAAATAATGCACCGGTGGCATCTCAAAATGCATCGTTCTGGGAAACGACCTGTTTGAATCGCGGATTGAAGGTCCGATTGTTCAGCGATCGGCAGAGTGCAATCGACTGGCTTGTTTTATAAGGTAAACAACAGTCATTATCTTGTGATGTTTTGAGTTGTATGCCTCATGCT
>JAAXUM010000262.1 GCA_013336025.1 Chlorobiaceae bacterium | reverse complement strand
CACCGTGCCAGGCGAATCGAGTCCTGGACCTCTCGGCATGCCTCTACTGGTTGGTTTGTATCGTAGATAGGTAACTCTGCATTGTGGACATTGCAAGTTCATGATTTCAGGATCTCCCGCATTCCCACTGACCAAATATCGAGCAGCGTCCGGCAGAATGAAGGGTCAGGCGCTTTGGGCTTCGTCACCCGGCTTCCGGTTTTTCAGCAGCACCGCGATCGCGCAGACGATCGCCAGCGGATAGACGGCAAATTGAACGGCGGAGGGCTCCACGCCCGTGGATGCACTCAAAAACAGCGAACTGTCCCATAGCCCGTGAAGAACCATAGGTAAAATCAAGGTTCCGGAAATGCGGCGAATGGCATACATACCGCTGCCATAAATGAAGGTTAACAGCACCTGGTATGGCATACTTGAAAAGGGCAGCCCAAAGATGACATTGGGTACATGAAGCGCCGAGAACAGCAACGTGCTGATCAGCCAAACCCTGACCTCCGGGAATCGGCTGCGCAATCCGACGATCATACTTCCTCTTGTGATCGTCTCCTCGCCGAAACCGACACCCACGGCACCCAGAGTCGACCACAAAAGAAGCTCGGACGAAAGCTTGCCGAACTGCAACCCCGAGAAGTTGTTCAGAATGATGCCGGCTATCACAACGGGCAAAATCCAGACCCAAAGGGGACCGGACTTCGGCTTATCGAAAAGAACGCTGCGCCACCAACCCAGTATGCTGATGGCGACCACCAGAAAGGCACATCCGAACAAAGTCGGAAAGGCATACCAAAGCTTCGTCGTCTCGACATTCTCGCCAATCCGCAGGTAATCGACGCCATTGATTGTCCATGTAGTGAAGAAGATCGCGAGATAGCCAGCGTACAACAGAAGCCCTGTCCGGACGGATGGCTGTCGCTTCAACTTGCCCTGTTCGGTGTTTATCGAGTTCATGATCTGGTTCCTCGTTTTATGTTGGACGCGGGGAAACGCGAAACAATGTTCAGACTGATCTGCTTTATTCAGGAAAAACAGAAAACTTCCTCTGTATAAGACAACATCAACACCATAGTCACAGACAAGCTGATTTTTTTATAACTGACTTAACAGCATCCTCAACAGAAATCGACTCGGGATGTTGATCCGTACCCTCATGTATTCACCCTTATAAACAAAATAATAAATACGCAACTTTTTTTGAACGACTTCATAGAAGCGGTTTCGAACCCTATCATCAAAGAGGTACACGGCATCAACCGCATGGCATAACGACATCCCTGAAGCACCTGAAGACGCTCCTGTCACGTTCCTGAAAAGACATCCTGAATACCGGATACAAGCTTACGGCTACAGGGGCTACCGCCATCAACATGTTTAGTTATTTGTGTTACAAAACGAAGGCCCCAGGAATCCTCGTCGCCCAATGGCATGACGAAATTGGGGAGCCTGCAATTGCTGACGGAATCATGAATCGGTTGGTCGGAAATGCTCACCGGCTTGAGCTGAAAGGTGAATCATTACAAAGGAAGAAACTGAAAATAATGTGTAAGTTCTAACAGCAGATCTGGCAAAAAAAGGTAGTCCAGCTTGCCACAGAATAGGTAGCACACTTTCCCCGTTATACTTAAACATCCCCCTCCGCACTATCAAGGTATTCCGGGACTATGTCATAAACCAAGAAAACGGTGAAGCAGAATATCCTCGACGTTTCTGCGGCTATCGATGACTGAAAGAATAAAAACTCGATCCTCAGCAATCCGGTATAGAAGACGCCAATGCTGAATCAACAACTCCCGGTAGAAATTGATCCCCTGATCGAGGAGCTCGGGAACAATCCGACCTCGTTCCGGGCAACAGCCAAGCTCTTCTGATTTCTGCCGGATATGGTGCAGAATTTTCATGGCGTTATCAGGACTGTCGCAAGCAATGAATTCCACAATTTCGCGAAGATCCCGCTTTGCAACACCAGTCCACAAAACACGATAACCGGTACTCATACCTGCTTTCGCAACTGCTTTTCCAGTTCGTCGAACACCTCGCCTTGCTCATGCACATCGCCTTTTCTCACATCCTCCTCTCCCTGGGCAATCAGCTTCAGAATACCGAGAGCATTGCGCATATCCTCATAACTTTTCGGATCCTGAAGCACCGCTTTAGGCTCACCATTCTGAGTAATGATTACCGGTCTGCGTGTTTCGTTAATCTGCTCGAGCAGTAACGCCGCATTTGCCTTAAGCCAGGTTATCGGCCTGATATCTGATGTTATTTTCATTGTGTCACCTCCGATCTTAATATAGTACTGAATTCAGTCGGCACAAGCAAAAAACTCGATAAAGCCGATGAGCTGCTTGACCTGATAGTTTTTTACTGTCGCTGGCAGTTGTTAAGTAATGCGTCATAACTGAGGCTTCTTGGATAACTCTGAATTGTGGTCATTGCAAGTTCATGATTTCAGGATGTCCCGCATTCCTCACAAAAAACGCTCTATCAATAATAGATTCATCCAACATTTGAGGATACGGATCTGCGTTCAGTACTACTCGAATTACCTGTATATTGCAACAGACAACGGTGTTTCTTCGACCCTGTCAACTGAATGTAAGGCAAATGCTCACTTATCTGATCTGGGGAATCGGATTCGGTTTCGCCGCAGCCATGCAGCCGGGGCAGTTTCAGGCTTATCTCATGGCGCAGACGCTTCGTCAGGGGTGGCGGAAAACCCTTCCCATGATCTTCGCGCCACTGCTGAGTGACGGTCCGGTGATCGTCATCGTCCTGCTTGCCTTGAGCCTACTGCCGGTCTGGTGGCTGCAGGTTTTGCGTTTTGCCGGAGGTCTGTTCGCATTGTATCTGGCAGCGGGCACTTTTCGTGCATGGCGGGATTTTCAGCCTGTGCAGGAGAGCCCGCCATCCGGTGTCAGACAGAATCTGTTTCGGGCAGTTCTGGTGAACCTGCTTAATCCTGCACCTTACCTCTTCTGGAGCCTCGTGACAGGGCCCCTGCTGCTGTCGGGATGGAAGATAACGCCGCTGAACGGCATTGGATTGTTGGCGGGATTTTATATAACGATCATGGTGACGCTTGCAGGATTCATACTGCTTTTCTCCGGCTCAGGCAAACTCGGCCTCAAGGCAAACCGGTTTATGCTCGGCATATCGGGCCTTGCATTGGCCGCCTTCGGCCTCTTTCAGATATTCTCAGCCCTGTAATGTTTGCTGCAAACCGGAAACACCCTCTTTTAGTGAGTTCCGTCTCCTGAATACCGAATAGAGGCTAACCGCCATCAATCCGTATAGTTATTTGTTTTACCAAACGACGCCCGGCCCTCACGTTATGATCATTGCAAGTTAATG
>JAAXUM010000261.1 GCA_013336025.1 Chlorobiaceae bacterium | reverse complement strand
GACTATTTTTGCTATCATCGTTTCTCCCTTCTTTTATGGCCCATATTCTTATTGACAGCACAAATATACTACGCTACAACAAATAACCGGATACCAGAGATGCCGGTTTTTCGGTAAACCTGACCATCAACCCCCAGTCCCTGCACTTTTTGCATAAACTGCCGACCTCCCTGCCGGAATATTCTCCCATTTTACCAATGATTTTTCTTTTCATACAGATCGAAAAGATCCGTCATACGGCAATCAAGCCGGGTTTTTAACTGTAACTGATGGAAAATGCAAATCAGAACCAACCGGAAATCACTGCTGTTGATCCTGCCCGATTGTCGCCCCGGCGGGGAGAGAATCCGCTGCCGTCTGCCCTCCGTTCATCCGGTTGTTGTGAATCACGCAGGAAGAGATTATTTTTCCGGTTCTTGCAATTCCTGTTTTTCGTTGTAACGTCACACCAACTTTAAACGGAGACTCCCATGCCGGAAACCAAAGCTTCAGGCTCGTGCAATCCCGCTTGTACCAGTGTTATCAAGTTCATGACCGATCAGGAGATTGCTCCAGGCATGGGCCTCAGCATCCCTCCGTATTCCGAGGTGATCGGGTACAGTTACCTCAACATTTTCGTACGCTTCAACCAGGAAAAAAGCGATGAACCTCCGGTCGATCTCGGCGTCACCTTTGCTTTCGATGCCAACGGCAAAATGGCCGCACGCCGGTACGTGAACCTTGAGGAGAATGTGACCAGTCCCCAAAGCACCAATTTCATTGAAGTTTCAGGCAGATCGAGCTGGCACGGCAGCCCGCAGAACATCAGCACCTATATTACCCGCATACCGGTTATGGGGCCTTATGTGGAGGTTTTCGCCTATAACCGGGCGCCGATCAAAAGAAGAGTTACTGTGTGGGGTTATCTGGTATCCTGATTACGGGCATCTCTCTGTAATAAGTTATGACGAAGCCGGATAGCTTCGTTGTTCCAGACGCACCGGAACTACCGGTTAAGTCGCGCTGAGGCTTTCTCAGAAGCAGACCCCTGTCAGCCGAAAGAGGGAGGGATGGAAAAGGATATGCTCCTGACCTTTTTTTGTTGACAGGGCGGCAATAATTTGTTATCATATGAATGGTTGTTCATATATAAAAAGGAAATCGAATGCAGGAGCATGAACACGACCGCTGCGAAGAGCAGTGCATTCATCCGGAGGTGATCGAATCAGTACGAAGGGAGATGCTGGGTGCCGTTCCGGCGGATGAGCTTGCGCAACTGTTCAAGGTGCTTGGCGACAATACAAGGAT
The DNA here is from genome assembly GCA_013336025.1 of Chlorobiaceae bacterium. GTDB lineage: Bacteria > Bacteroidota > Chlorobiia > Chlorobiales > Chlorobiaceae > Chlorobium. Next base: position 2,062 of record JAAXUM010000261.1, on the reverse strand, counting down.
ACGGATACTCGATGCGCTTTTCCGGTCGGAGCTTTGCGTTTGCGACCTGACCACTCTGCTCGGCATGAACCAGTCGGCAGTGTCGCATCAGCTCAGGGTGCTGCGTGATGCAAGAATCGTGAAATCGAAAAAACAGGGGAAAAATGTACTGTACAGCCTGGACGACGAACACATATCGGAACTTGTCCGCATGGGTTCGGAACATGTTCGGGAGCTGAGACGATAATGCGCTTTTCAGGGGGAACCTCTAAAAGTAATGACGCGTCCGGATTGCTGCGTTGGTCAGGTGGTCGAAATCCTCATCCCGACTTTTCGGAACTCCGTTTGCCTTGCACGTTGATCGATCATCACACAGTTCAGAGGCTCCCTTTTTATTTTTTTGATATATGAACATATTATCACATGAATATATATAAAGCAAATAATGCCGTCATGAATACTGTTATCGATGCTCTCATAGCCGTGCTTCTGGCTTCGTGGAATGTGCTTCTCGAGTCGGCGCCTTTTGTGCTGCTCGGCTTTGTTGTTGCCGGTCTCCTGAAAGCGTTTCTCCCGGACGATTTTGTCGCCAACCATCTCGGAGGCGGGAGCACGGCATCCATTTTCAAGGCTGCGGCAATGGGCGTGCCCATACCCCTCTGCAGTTGCGGCGTGCTTCCCGCAGCGGCGGGACTGAAAAAACAGGGCGCGGGAAAAGGAGCGGTCACCTCGTTTCTCATATCGACACCGGAAACCGGCGTCGATTCCATCGCTGTTTCCTGGGCCCTGCTCGATCCGCTTATGACCGTCATCCGTCCGGTGGTCGCGTTTTTCACCGCTATAGCAGCCGGCATTGCCGTAGCTGTTACAGAAAAACATCAGGTATCTGTTATCCCTGAGGTCGCACCGGATCCGGCAACGGAGCAGCAGAACGCATGCACCTCCGGTTGCTGCTGCAGTCACAGGGAGCCTGAACCGGAGGGAGTTGCCGGCAAATTCACAAAAGGGATGCGATTTGCATTTGGTGATCTCCTGAAGGATATCGGCGGATGGCTGTTTTTCGGCATTCTTCTTTCCGGTGTGATTTCGGTTTTTCTCTCTCCTGAAATCGTGAGCCGCTACCTGTCGAACGAGTATCTCTCCATGCTGCTCATGCTTGCCATCTCCGTACCGCTCTATGTCTGCGCAACAGCATCAACGCCGATCGCCGCAGCTCTTGCGTTGAAAGGCATTTCGCCAGGGGCTGCTCTGGTGTTTCTGCTTGCCGGACCGGCAACCAACGCTGCGGCAATCACGGTTATCTCAAAACTGATCGGCAGACAGGCCACCGTCGTGTATGTAGCGGTGATCGTTGTGATGTCGTTTCTGGCGGGCATCGGGGTCAATGCCCTGTACGCTTCGCTCGGCATCAGCATCACCGGCTGGCTGACGGCATCAGCCCACGAAGAGGGCGGTCCGGTGGCCATCCTTTCGGCACTGGTGCTCATCGTGCTGGTGGCAAAGGCAATGCTTCCAAAAAAAAGTTAACCCGGCCGTAACAGTTCATCATCAGCCTGTTGCTTACCTTTCGCCCGTAACGTTCAGCTTTTAGAAACGTAGCAGGATCTCTATGCAATGGCTCTACTGTGATTTTCATATTCATACGACCTGGAGCGACGGAGAGTATTCGCCGGGCGAAGTTGTTTCGCTGTATGGCGATGCGGGGTTCGACGTCATAGCAATTACCGATCATGTGCTCGATACAGAAAGCATCCGGCGATCCGGCAGACCGGTTTCGGAGCTGTCCGTCATGGACAGTCAGGAATTTCGCTTCTATCAGGAGGAGCTGTGGGATGCGGCACGCTGCGCCTGGGAGCGGTACAACATGCTCGTGATCCCGGGGGTCGAGCTGACCAACAATACCACCCGCTACCACATTCTCGCTCTCGACATCAAGGAGTATATCTCCGCTTCCCTGGACTACGAAGCCATTTTCACCTCCGCCCGGCGCCAGGAAGCCTTGGTCGTGGCCTGCCATCCCCATCACACGGCCAAGAAAAAGAATAAAGACACCCTCTTTCTCTGGAACAACCGGAAGCGTTAT
>JAAXUM010000260.1 GCA_013336025.1 Chlorobiaceae bacterium | reverse complement strand
CTGGTCACCAACGAGAATCTCAAGGATGTCGTGTTGCAACTATGGCAGCAGGACCGCGGTGGACGGGATGCCCCGTTTTTCACGATACATCTTATCAATGCGAACATTTCCGTATACAGGCTTTTGTTATCCTTTGATGGTTCCGAGCCAGTTCAGCACACGGAACGGGAGGAGTTTACCTTTACATACCAGAAAATCACCTGGACCTGGGAGTCGGGTGCAATCACCTCCGGCGACGATTGGGAGGCAAGGGTGTGAATGGGTTTCAGTACCGGAAAAAAGAAGGTTGATACGCAAATCATTACACAATCGCCCAATAATTAAAGGAGGCAGCAATGACCTTATCAGCTTCACAGCATGTGACCTTGGAAGTCGTCGGGGGATTCAACGGTGGTTACGGCCCTTCGAAACTGGATTTTGTCCGAATCCTTTCGGACGGAAGTTCCCAGAGCGGACCCGGAGGTTTGGGATGGCGTGTTCCTGCCGGGCATGCGCTGGTCGTAACTGACGTGGACTGGCAATATGTCCATCCCCAGGGCGCGACTGGAGCCGACAGGATCATGGTGCTACGCCTGTTCATCGAAAACATCGCCAATCCGTCGAATTCCCGCCGGGCTTTCGAATCGACGATTACCCTGAGCAGCAAGGGTGAAGGAGGAATCCATGAATCCTTGACGACAGGTTTTCCCGTTTCTTCGAAAGCCAGGATCGGAGTCGATATCATCCCCGGTCCGATTGGTCCGCCCTCAGGTTTGCAGCATCTTCTGATACGGGGTTACCTCATTGCCGATATTTAAGGATGAAATGTTGTAACTATCGAAGTCAACAGATTATCATTCGGTATCGGAACGGCAGGATTCAATCATGTTGTGATATAGTCTGATTTGACAAAGAGCCATCCCTTCTGTGGGTGGTTTCTTTTTATTGTTATTGAACGTAATACTGGGTTATTAAATAATGTATTGTAAGAGTATAATATTCCATTCCAAAGTTTGTATGGTTACGCTCTGTTATGAAATCGCAATAATATCCGCATCACTCCAGTAGTTTTGATTCCTTTGGAACAGGTTGATTCATAAAGTGCCACAATGGTATTGATATCTGTACTTGCGACGTGTGTAGCGGTATTTCTTTTCATCTGGAACTTGAACGCGCGACTTCAGTTGCCTTTGATTGAAAATGACGGCAAGGGTTTTCGTTTGTCCGGGCATATCGATCATGGCAATCATATACATGCCTGAAGTGAGATCAAGCGGTCCATAATGCGGGCAAAATGGACATCCCGATAAAAAAAAATATTTTTTTTGCCCTACGTCATTCTTTCGATGAAGTATTGGCGGGTTTCATCAATTACTCTTCTTGTTTTTCCTTCTGAAGTATCCACGGTTTCCCATCTTCACTCCATCTCAATCTTATTCCTTCGACATCAACAGGTTGAAGGTCATCAAGCTGATAGTGCGCATCTACTCCCCACTTACTTCAATAAATAAGGGGTAAGCTAAAGTGCGTATATGTGTATTACTTCAATAGAAGAAGACTTGTTATCTATATATATTATTAGCAGATAACCGCTTGTTTCTTTCTGGATAAATTCTTTATAATAAGGCAAAGTCGCAGGAATTATATATGAGTGCGCCCTGATCATATATGTATAATATTATGAGCTGATCGAGATGAAAGTCGTTGATGTCTGAAAAGCTTCTACCGTTGCAGGCCAGTCAGTTGGTGCTAATGGCTTTCTCACTCAGGCGCGATAGTTGAATTGAGTTCTCAATCCAAAAACGCACAGAGTCATGAGTCACGTTTCCTCCATAAAAATGCGGCGTGTGTTTATTTGCGCATGCCTTCTGCTCCCGATTTACGATTCATCCCTTTTCGCTGCCCTGCCTGATGCTGGTCAGCTTTTGCGGGAGCAGCAACCACAGCGACAGATTCCGGAAAGAACTACCCTTCCCGAAAAGGGGAGTGTAAAGGAGGGTCGTATTTCCGGATCAGGCATGAAGATCGTCGTGAAGGAATACCGTTTCACCGGGTTTGAAGCACTGGTTAAGGAGAGTGAACTCCAGAAACTGGTTGCCGATACGATCGGCAAGGAACTGGACGACGGAGATCTGGACGGCATCCTTAAGCGGATCAATGAATTCCTGAGAAAGAAAGGGTGGAATCTGGCGGAATCATATCTGCCTGTACAGGACATCACTTCGGGCATTGTCGAAATCAGTCTTGACAAGAACATCAGCGATGGAAACATGACCTTCAACCGGGACAAGTCGGTGCGGGTGTGCTCCAGGGTGCTGTCGGCAATAGGTAACGAGGGAGTCAGGTCAGGCCAGTCGATCAACGAACGCAAGCTGGAGAGGTCGGTGTTGCTGATGAACGATCTGCCCGGAGTATCGGCGAATGGCGGACTGGTCAAGGGAACTGTTCCCGGAAGCACTGGCGTGGTGGTCGATGTGACAGAGGGACAGTTACTGTCTGGAGCAGTTTGGGAAGACAGTTTTGGCAATTACTACACCGGTGTTTGGCGGAGTTCAGCTCTGGTCAGTTTGAATGATCCGTTCGGTTGCGGTGATCAATTTTCATTTATCGGAACGGCTTCAGAGAATTTTCATCAGGGGAAGTTTGCATATAACCGTCCTCTGGGCAGTAGCGGGTTGAAGGCAAATCTGTTCTTTTCACCGATGCATTTCAAAATAGGCAAGGATTTTAGTGCGCTCGATGTCAGGGGAAAAGGCTGGGTTTTGGATGCAGATATCAGCTATCCGCTGTTGAGAGGTCGTTTGTCGAACGTAACTGCAATGGTCGGTTATGAGCGTATGTTTTCTTCCGGCACCATTCTTGGCACAAAGTTCAGTGAAAGCAGGGTCAATAGCTGCCTGATAGGGTTGAAGGGAGATATATACGATCAGGCGGGGGGCTACAGTACCTGGAATGGGAGCGTCACGGCCGGTACAGTGAATGACAGCAGTCTCATTACGGACCCGAGCCTTATTCCCATCGAGGGCGGGTTTACACGTGCCAATATGGGGTTTGCCCGTCTGCAGCAACTGAGCGAGATGGTCAGCCTTAATCTCTCATGGGTGGCACAAATATCGCTTGTCAACCTCGATTCAAGCCAAAAAATCTACCTGGGTGGTCCATTCGGAATCCGGGCCTACCCGATTGGAGAAGCTTCCGGTGATGCAGGTCAGCTTTTTAACATCGACCTGCGCCTCAAGCTACCTGTTCCTGCGCGCTACGGTACAGTTCAACTCAGCGGTTTTTATGACGCAGGCAGGATCACAATGCACATCAAACCATGGGCTAATTCGATTTTTACGGCCACAGGTGAAAACACCTACTGGCTGCAG
>JAAXUM010000046.1 GCA_013336025.1 Chlorobiaceae bacterium | reverse complement strand
GTTTGAAACGAAGCATGACCTCCTGCCATAACATAAGGCGGAACGTCAAGCGAAGCCCGTGCGATACCGCCCACCATCGAGTAACGACCGATCCTTACAAACTGGTGCACACCGGTAAGCCCTCCAATGACAGCATAATCGCCAACTTCACAATGTCCGCCAAACTGGACGGAGTTGGCAATAACCACATTGCTTCCTATCACACAATCGTGACCGGCATGAACATAGGACATAACAAGCGTATCGGAACCGACAACAGTTCTTCCGCTGGCTTTTGTTCCCCGGTTCAGCGTAACACACTCTCTTATCACCGTCCGGTCACCGACAATGAGTTGAGTTTTTTCTCCGGCATATTTAAGATCCTGGGGCTCGGTTGCAAGAACAGCTCCGGCATGAATCCTGCAGGCAGTGCCGATGCGGGCGCCACTTGCTATATGCACGTGCGGCCCTATCACGGTACCGTCCCCGATCTCCACATCATCTTCAATGACAGTAAATGGACCAACGGTCACCTTGTCGCCAATCGTTGCTCCGGGGTCAATTATTGCTGTTGCATGTATGGTGCTCATACGCTTCTATTCTTTCATTTTTTCAAATTCCTCCAGCAGTCGAGGCTCCTTTAACTCACGGGAAAGTGATTCGATAACCCGCTGTGCATCCTGCTCTCTTCCGATAGAGCGATACGCTCCTGCAAGCATATAAAACAAACGGGGATCAGTATGAAGATCGGTTGTTTTTGCAAGCTTTTCAAGATATTCAATATACGGATATGCTCTCTTCTTTTCCCCAAGCCTTGCGTAGAGCGCTGTGACTGTCCCGGCAAGTTCAGGATTGAGCGGATAGCGATCCGGAGGGAGAAGAGCGGCAGCCGTATCGAGAACTTCAATCGCCATCGCGCCCCGTTTCTTCAAGCCTGCCAAACCGGACTTGCCCTCTACCCGCAGAGAGGCATCGGGTTCGGCGGCAAGCTCAAGAGCAAGTCTGATGAAAAGCGGCGAATAGTTGGCACACAACCTGCGGGAAGTCTCTTCGAGAGAAATTTCCGGATTGTCGAGATTGTGGTAGCGATAAACACCGAGAAGCTTATGATAGAGCAGCGCAGGATTGACGTTACTCATCGGGTCACTGCTTTTCATCGGCACCACCTTGTAGGCAAGACCGTCAAGCCGGAGGTTTTTTTCAAGACCAATCATACTTTCCGTATCAACGGTAAGCGCAAAGTAAATCGGACGCTGCGGAAAATTACCGGTCACTATTTCATAGACTGCTCTGTCCTGTGGTCGCAGGTAACCCTGGCCTTCAAACATGACTGTTGGTTTCATAAGCCACTGCATCGTCTCAGTCGGTACAGAAGACAACATGGTGCCCTGAAGACGTGACTCCTTCAGAAGCTCACGTGACGCTATGGCGGCAGGAACGGACACCTCCACGGAATCAAGCGGTTCATAGGTAATCGAGGCAAGCTCACCGTCACTCATACCGAATGCAACCGTTTTGGCTCCCCTCGGAGAGGTGTTTTTAAGCTGTTGCAAATACCAGCCTGTATTGGCCAGACTCAGATTCACCACCCGAACATCTGTTCTGATGCGTTCAACTTCCTGAAGATACCAGAGTGGGAAGGTATCGTTATCGCCATTGGTGAAAAGAATGGCATCCTTGTCACAGCTTTGCAGCATATTCCATGCCCAATCCCACGGAACATAGTTGCCCGACCGGTCATGCATGCGGAAGTTTGCCTGCAGCATTCTGCCGTTGATCAGAAGAAGAGCTGCCGTCAGCGTCAAAAGGGCAAGCGCTAACCGATGACGTTCAGCGTGAAGTTTCAACCTTTCTGTCATCAGATGCAGAAAACTTTCGACCCCGATGCCAATCCAGATCGCAAAGGCAAAAAAACTTCCCACATAACTGTAATCGCGCTCTCTGGGCTGCGGTTCAGTCTGGTTAAGATAGATCACCAGAGCTGCTCCTGTCAGAATAAACAGCGCAGTCACGACAAGACCCATTTTCCACTGCCTCCTGAAATGGGCAACAGCGCCGGCAAAACCGAAAAGAAACGGCAGCCCCCACAGCACCGACCAGTCAACACCGGCTCCCTCCATATCGTGTTCGCGCCCTATAAACTGCCAGCCCAGATAACGCAGGTACATATGGTTAAGCTGGTAGGTCAGGAAATAGTCAAGATCACTGGCGTACTGCTGATAAAAATACTGATGCACGGGTTCCGGAGACCAGCGTCGAGGCCAAAGAGGCATCTCTCCATACTGGTCCCGGTTGAGATAGGAATAAAATGTTTCAGGAGTTGAAGGATTATTCTCGTTGATCGGCGGCCCTGCCTGTGCCCGGATAAAGATCATGCCATAGGAGGTATAACCAATCACAATAAGAAGCAGGGAGACCACAAACGTGTTCAGGAGAACATATCTTTTGCTGTGTGTGTACCATATTCCGGATACCAGTAACGCAGCAAAGGCAAAAAAACCTGACCATGAGCTAAACTGAAGAAGAATCGGAAGCCCTTTGATGATGACCTGATAGATCAGAATAAACAGTCCGGATGAACCAGCGATGAATAATGCAACCGAGCGGGGGGTTACCTCATATTTTTTAAAGCAGTACACCAGTGCAACCGCGAAAAGCGCAAGAAGACTGAGCAGATGCACACCGATTGAGAGCCCGATAATGTACATGACCGCCATAAGCCATCGTTCGTTACCCGGAAGTGGATCATCGTCATACCAGCGAAGCATCAGCCATGTAACAAGAGCCGTGAAAAGTGACGACATGGCATAGACTTCGGCTTCAACAGCATTGAACCAGAAACTGTCGGAAAAAGCAAGGGCTAAGGCTGCAATAACAGAGCTTCCGTATGCTGATACTTTCTCAGCCGGACTCCATGTGTCAGGATTGCTTTTACGGTAAAGAATAATAAACCGGAGCGTGATGAGATAGGTCAGCATCACGGTTGCCGAGCTTGCAATGGTGCTGATAAGGTTCACTCGCGCACCGATATCGCCGAAAAAGGGAATCATGGAAAAGAGCCTGCCCAAAAGAAGAAAAAGCGGGGCTCCCGGAGGATGAGGAATTCCAAGTGTATAAGCTGTTGCGATAAACTCTCCGCAATCCCAGAAAGAGAGTGTGGGAGCCATGGTTCTGAGATAGAGAATTTCAGCAACAACAAAAAGAAAAACTGCAATAAAACGGTTAAGTGCCCGGTGTGTCATACGTGAAGTCTGCTGTATATATCGTTGCGGTTAATCGGAAACAAGTTCTCCGGCAATATGATCGGCAAACAGAAACCCTTTTGAGGTGAGAAAAAGCTTGCCGCCCTCCTCAAAAACCAATCCGCTTGCTCTTAATTCTTCAATTTTATCTGCAATACAATGCCCTAATTTATTCCCTTTTCGCAAAAACCCAATATCAAGCCCCCTGTTTATGCGCAATGTTAAAAATACCTGTTCCAGAAAACGCTCATTTTCTGAAAGCACCTCATAAAAGGTTGCTGCGTTTTGAGGATCGGCCATATACCGTGAGAGCAGCGAAACATTGGCCTGGCGTATTTCAGCACCACCATCCACAATAAAACTGTGTGCAGAAGGTCCAAACCCGAGGTAGGGTTCCCGCATCCAGCAGGCAAGGTTGTAGCGGGAGTGATGACCATCAACAGAGAAATTCGATACCTCGTAATGCTGATAGCCTGACCCGGCAAGAGTACCGAGAGCATCTTCATACAGGGTAGCCTGAACATCTTCACCGGGAACTGTCACATCACCTCGACTGACGCTTCGATGAAGCCGGGTTTTAGGTTCAACAGACAGCATGTAGACTGAAACGTGAGGCAGTTGCAACGTTACCGTGTCTCGAAGATCCGATGCCCACTCATCCCTGGTTTCATCTGGAACAGCACAGATAAGATCAACGCTGACGGATTGAAAAAGATCACCGGCAGTTCTTGCTGCCTGAAGCCCCTGTTCTCTGGTATGCGACCGACCGAGAGCGGCAAGCTTTCTCTGGTTGAACGACTGAACGCCAATACTGAGGCGGTTGATTCCTGCTGCGTGCAACTCAAACATGCGACCCCCGCCAAGATCCTCCGGATTTGCTTCAAGCGTTATCTCCACGTCAGGAGTAAACGTGCAGCAGGCGTGTACAAGTTCAAGCCATCTGGAAAGGTAGCTCACAGGAAAAAGCGAAGGAGTACCTCCTCCAAAATGAATCGCCTTGACACTCCGGCCTTTAAACCTGGAGAGCCTTGCTTCGGTCTCGACAAGAAGGGCCTGAAAAAATGGTTCAAGAAGATCCTGACGGGTGACAAGATAAAAATCGCAGTAAACACAACGGGTCCGACAGAAAGGAATATGAACGTAAAGGCTCAGCATGGGATAAGAGATCCGCCACACAAACAGGCGGGCGGTTCAGGAAAGAATATACCCGGTAACGGCTTGATAAAGATCATCAGCTATGAATTCCGGAATGATCTGTTGCTCAAAACACAGTTTTTCCTCATTATGACCGGTTCTCACCAGCACCGTTCGCAAACCGGCACGCAAACCACACTCGATATCCAGAACCTTGTCACCAATAAAAAAAGAACTGCTTCGATCAACAATTAAACCTTCTGCAAGAAAATCTGCTACGGCCCGATCAACCATACCGGTTTCAGGTTTGCGACACTGCATGAACCGTTCATCATCGGGATGAGGGTAGTCAGGATGGGACGGGCAGTAATAACATCCGTCAATGCGAGTGTTGTACCGGGCAAGCAGCTCACCGAGATAGAGATGAATATCCTCAACCTGTTCAACGGTGGCTATACCACGGGCGATACCGGCCTGATTGGTCACCACAACAATCCTGAAACCAGCCTCTCTTGCAAGAGCGATAGCCTCACCTGCCCTGCGAATGAGCAGAAACTGCTCACGCGTTGCAACGTATGATCCTGTATCTTCATTTATCGTACCGTCCCTGTCAAGAAAAAGCACCTTTACGCGATTCGGCATACCTGCTTACGGTTCAAGAAGTTGACGATACAACTGGTCATACTCCTCCGCTGAGCTTTTCCAGGAAAAATCCTTCGACATGGCTTCATGAACAAGCTGCGGCCACCGCTCCTCATCACTATATATCGCAATGGCCTCGCTGATCTTCCCGACAAGTGAATCATCGGTGTATTCGTGGAAAATGAACCCTGATCCGACTCCATCCTGAAGCTCATGAATCGTCTCGATAATACCCCCGCCCGCATAGACCACGGGAACGGTACCGTAACTCATGGCAAAAAGTTGCATCATGCCACAGGACTCTATTCTTCCCGGCATCAGAAGGATATCCATTCCGGCGATGGCAAGATGCATAAAGGCATCCGTATACTCAGTCTGGAGACTCACCTGTTCAGGATACTGCTCTGCACAATCGCGAAAAATCTTTTCATATGCTTTATCACCCGATCCGCAGATGACAATCTGAATATCAAGAGCAACAAGTTTTTCAAGGCTCTTTGCCAGCAGATCAGCACCCTGAAACTCATCAAAGCCGGCAATAACCCCAACAAGGGCTCGATCTGCGTCAACAAAGAGGCCGGCCTCTTCCTGCAGGGCTTTCTTGTTGTCAGCCTTTCCGTCAAGCCGTTCAATACTGTACCTCTTTTTTATCAGCTTGTCTGTTGAAGGATTCCACTGCCGGGTATCGATTCCGTTGAGAATACCGTGCAAGGCCTCCTTTCGCTCTTCAAGAATTCGACCAAGGCCATAAGTTTCCTCGCCAGCGTGGAGGATGGTATCGGCATACTGTCTGGAGGTTGTTGTCAGAAGATCGACATGTTCAACCCCGGTATAGAGCATGTTCACCTCATCGTTCTGTCGATGCAGCGCTGAAGAGACCTCATCAGGAAGAAGCTTCTGAAAAATCTTGAACGGCAGAATCCCCTGACGATAGATATTATGAATCGTCAGAACGGTTTTAATATCCTTGAAAAACTCGTTCGATGCATAGACCGTTCTGAGAAGCAGCGGAATAAGACTTGCATGCCAGTCATGACAGTGAATAATATCCGGTTTCCAACCGAGTCGCTGCAGGGTTTCAAGAACGCCGACATTGAAAAAAATAATTTTTTCAGTATTCACTTTGGTATCATTACCGCTGTGCATATCGGTGAAAAGCCCGTTGCGCTTGAAATATTTCTCGTTGTAGAGAAAATAGGTCTGGATTTTGCTTGAAGGAAGCGCTGTCACTTTGACGTGCAGCAGATCAGTTTTCTCCTTGAGATGAACCTCAATATCGGAAAGACGCAGGACATCATGTAACCGGAACTTCCGATCATTGATGGTACCATATTTCGGCATCATAATACGCGCTTCAAAGCCTTCTTCTTCGACAGCCTGCGGGAATGATGCCATAAAATCAGCCAGAGCGCTGAATCTTACGAAAGGAGAAACTTCACCAGAGACATAAAGAACCTTAAAATTTCTTCTGGCCATCTATATAACAATCGATCTATATTTTTTCATCAAAAACTTTCATAGAACTACATTAGTTTTTAATTTACGAATTTTCGCAGACAGATACAATCAACCCTCTATTGACAAGCTGAAGGAGCGAATTTCTGAAACGTTTTCCATACACCAATATCCTCTTTGCTCTCCTGCTGCTTGTTACTGCAGGTGGTTGCGCTATGGATCGCCCCCCGTCTGGCGGGCCTGTTGACGCTGCTCCACTGCAGGTTGTTTTTTCCGATCCCTCAACGGGAGCAACAACAACAAGTCCGAAAATCATACGAATATCGTTCAGTCATGCCGTTGCACTGAAGGAGTTGCAGAAATCGGTGTTTTTCACTCCCCGAATCAGGAATTACGATATTTTCGTTCACGGACGAGACTCGGAGATAAGAATTTATGAGCCGCTTCAGCATGACCGCACCTATACCGTCATGATCCGGCGACAGCTCATCGACTATCGCGGCGCTGCCCTTTCGACACCATGGAGGCTTTCTTTTTCCACAGGGCCGGTTATCGACAGCGAAACGCTTTCAGGAAGGGTGTTCAATGCCGATCTCTCCCCTGCTGAAAATGCGTTGCTTGTGCTGTTCCGGAAAGAGCATTCAGGTACGGAACCTGATTATATTGTTCAGACAGATCAGACCGGATCATTCCGGCTTGATCATATCCGTAAGGGGCTCTATCGAATCATTGCCGTCAATGACCGCAATATCAACCTTCACTTTGACCCTGCGACAGAAGAAACTGCTCTTCCGGGCAGTGAGTTCGTTGCAGCGGGAACCTCTTCGCTCCTCATGCGCTTTGCTCCGCAAAAAAACGCGAAACCGTCACTCTTCGCTGATACCGAAAAAAACAGCACGGAGGAAACCGGTACTATCAAAGGAAGCTGCCTTGCCGATGCCAGATGGCTCATCATCGAAGCAAAAGCGGTTAACAGCCCGGAAGTATGGAGAATAGCCGCGGTCCCGGCACAAAAGGGTCTGTTCCGTTTTACCTTTGCAAGTCTGCCTGAGGGCGACTATACTATCAGTGCCTTTATCCCTTCAGGAACAAAAAAACCGGACGCTCATATAACCTGGAATCCCGGCACGCTTGATCCGTTCACCCCGTCAGAGCCTTTCGGTCTGTATCCAAAGGCCGTTCACGTCAGACCAGGATGGGACGCTGAAACCATCGATTTCACCATCGGCGCTACGAACCGCTGAAAAACTTAAACTATCCATGCAGTCGTCAATGAACACTCCCTCGAAAATCGGTCCCAACTCCATTATTCAGACTGTAACCGCTCTTGAAAAAAACTTCGGTAAAAACGAAGCCGAAGCAATCCTCAAGCGCATCGGCCAGGGGCACTGGATCGGCAATCTGCCCACGGAGATGACTGATGAATCGAAATTCCACGCACTTGTCATCGCTCTTGAAAAAGGGATCGGAGAACAGAAAACAGCTGCAATCCTCGAAGAATCCGGCAGCAGAACGGCAGCCTACCTGCTCAAAGTGCGCATACCCGGAATCTTTCAAAAGTTCCTCAAACTCCTTCCTCCGGGACTCGCCTTCAAACTCTTTCTTTTTGCCATCAGCAAAAATGCATGGACCTTCGCAGGAAGCGGCGAGTTCAGTTACACCACCGCAAAGGCCCCGCAGATCGTCGTACGGGTCACCTGTCCAAGCAAAAAGGTTGTAGGCAGCTTCTACCTTGGCACCTTCACCGCGCTGCTCAAAGAGCTGGTGAACCCCGATACCAGGATTCGGGCGATCATCAAGGGAGAGGGCAAAAGCATTCTCTGCACCTATAACTGCACGATCTGAATACCCCGCAATAGAAGAAAGACTGCCCTGCAGGCAGGCTCAACCGTTATGGCATGATACATGATGAAGCTGAAACAAGGGCATCCTTTGTTTCAGCTTCATTCCGCAGGCCTGATTTCACAGGCAACACCGGACAGCGCAAACACAATCAGAAATACTCATTCCATGGATTTTTTCTCTTTCAGTAAACCGGTTCGCCAGCCTTGATGATATTTGACAGAAAAATCGAAGACGGCAGCAGTTACTCCACACTGATTCCCGGTTGAGCAGGTTTGTCGGGCTCATGTCATTGACAAAAAAGAAGCCGGAATGACGTACTAATACATCTTATTTTCCAAAAAAAGATTCTGTATTTTCAGCTTGCTTTTCCTGTTAAATTCAGCGAAAAAATATCGATCATCGTCGTTTGCCTGAACAGACCAACATATAAGGAGTTTTTTCCCATGAAAAGCCGTAACGAAGAGACAATCCGCACACTCGCTTATGAACTCTGGCTTAATCGAGGTGCGCCCTTCAATAATACCCAGGATCTCGACTGGCTGGAGAGCGAACGAATAATTTTATCCCGATTTCATGATCCCATAATTTACCCGGGCGTGAGTAAACCGGATGAAACAGCCCCTTCCGCAGAGGTTCCGGCTCCCCCCGAAGTTACCGGTTCGGCGCGGAGAACGAACAGATGGATGCAGGCGCACTGGGAGCAAATCGGCCGCAAGCCGCTCAAGCAGCTTTGCCTGCCGAGTACGCACGACTCCGGAACCTATCGGCTGGATCTGAAACTCGCTCCGGATGCCGAGGATCTCATAAAGACGCTCTATGACTATGCCGATACCGAAAACAATGCGACCGGCGTCCGCAAGTACATCCGGGGGATGGCCGTCTGCC
>JAAXUM010000259.1 GCA_013336025.1 Chlorobiaceae bacterium | reverse complement strand
CCGCAAAACAATCACGGGCGGAAAATAACACCCGATAAGCATGAGTCCCTTACCCCGATGACTGCCAAGAAGCGCAGCTCGGGAGGCCATACCGGATCAAGGAGAAAAACCATGAAAAACCAGCGTATCAGTCAGGGATAACGAAACGTTCAGCGCATCAAGAACCGTATCGACATAGCGTACATTTTCCTCTATGCGCTGTTCCCTCTGCCGACTGGTCATCCAGCTTGCGCCGGATACATTTCTTGATATGTAGAAAGGATGAAGGGCTTCGATAGAGCAGCAGTGCCAATATTCGGCTCCGGGAATTGCACAGAGCAGTTGCAGCTCATCTTCGGCAGTCTGACCGTAACCGTGAAACCCCGCCAGAAGCGGGGCTTGAACGGAATGCAGCGATGAACGAAGCAGATAGCGCCCGCTCACCGTTGTCTGTATGAAAAAACTCTGCATGGCTCAACAACAAATCAGGAACTGAAAATCATCCGGTCTGCCATACGAAAGGCAGACCGGCCGACACCATCAATCAAGCATCCGCATAATCCCTCTGAGCGGAATCATTGCCCAGTCAGGACGACTGTTCAGCTCATAATTAAGCTCATAAATCGCCTTGTTCATCAGATAGCCGCGCAGCAGGTGCTCCCGCTGATCAGGTTCTTCAGGGATAATATTGTACCCTTTCACTGTATCGAAATAAGCATCAATAAAGTGCTGTGCAACATAAAAACTCCAGCGGTCAGCCCACGGTTCAAGACGGTGCCGATCTTCAGGTCTGATCACCGGGTTCATAAGAAGAGCATTAAATGCGGCATAGTCAAATGAGCGCATCATACCGGCAACATCGCGAAAAGCTGAGCGTTTGATTTTTCTTTCCGAAACAGGCCGGGCCGGCTCCCCTTCGAAATCGATAACAACAACATCCCGCCCGGTATAGAGCACCTGGCCGAGATGATAGTCGCCATGAATCCTTATTTTCATGGCATCAATCTTTTCACGGCGAATCGGATCGAACTGAAGCAGAATATCCTGCTCACTCTTCAGCAACCTTGAAACCAGCTCCTGCTGCTCTTCAGGGATATTCCCCTTGATCAGGCGAAGCAGCATCATACTGCGTTTAACCTGTTCACACATCGCCTGATAGATGGAACGCTGATACAGGGAGGTAAACGGTTCAGGGGCAAACTGTGGATCATCAATGATTGACGACAGCGCGATATGCATCTCGGCCGTTCTCTCACCAAGTTTCTCAACCAGTCCGAGGTAAGGACCACCGATCAGTTCGAGCATGAGCGGAGGAACCGGTACAGGATTCCCGCTCAAAGCGGGCAGCGGCGGCAACTCGAATCCTGCCTGGGTTTTTGAAAGAACATCCTCATAATACCTCTGGGCATAGTCAAGAGATATGTTCCATGCATTACCTTCATTCTGCACGTAACTCTGCAGAATACCCAGCGAATAGTGGTTCGTCCGGCTCTGGGCATAATCAAGCGACCCGAGATATTCAGGAAGATTGGTAAAACCTGTTTTTTCAGTAAGAGCTTTGCACATATCGATTTCCGGAGAAACCCCGATTTCAATCCTGCGATAGAGTTTCAGACAGAGCTTGTTGCGATAACGAATTGACGTGTTGCTCTGTTCGTTGCCAAGAAGTGCCGGCTCAGGAGAAGAATGGCACTCCTCACTACAGAGAAGGTCAGCTTTTTCACCCTTGCAGCCTGAAACCTTACCCGACTTGCCGTGCCATGGATGCTCACCCATAACAAGCCGAAAAAGCTGATTGAGAAAAGCCGTTTCATAGGTAGCATCACACAAAAAGCCCTTCTCATCACCAAGCACCGCCCGAGCAATAGCACGCTTGTAAAAATTATCATCATGACGGCTGATCAATGCATCGGGAACAAAACAGACCGGCAACTGATAGAGCTCATTCTCACCGCTTGAATATCGAACCTCGGCAAGCAGCATTTTCGCATTCTCCATACCCTCTACCGGAATCGTATCGGCAATCACTACCCGTATAATAGTACGCGCCTTTCCGCCGAACCAGCGACTGCTCATAAAATATTTCGGCAGAATATCGATCTCGAGCTTTTCCCGATTTTTTGAAGCGAACAGGTTTGTCCATCGATTAACCGATGCATACGGTTCATCAAGGAAAGGTCTTCCTTCCGATTCATCACTGTCTTTGACCAGTTTGAGCCAGAAATAACCATATGCCCCGAGCGCGACCATATAGGGAGTTTTCCTGATTTTCGGAAACCGGTTAAGACTGAACACCTCTTCCGGGATACAATCGGCATAAGCGGTAAGATCGATCATCACCGCCTGTGCGTTTCGGGAAAGATTGATCACCGTCAGAATTGTTTCATCCTCAAAAGTACGGGTAAAAATCAGCACCTTGGGATTGCTGACCTGAAGAAAATCAATAGTGCCACGGCTAAGCGCCTTGTATTTTCTTGCCGTTGCAATGGTATGGCGCATCCACCAGAGCAGCGAGTTGGCATTACCTTCCTGCACCTCAACATTGATTGCTTCATAATGATACTCGGGATCAATGATCACCGGAAGCAGAAGTTTCTGGGGATTGGCACGGGAAAATCCTGCGTTGCGATCAGCATTCCACTGCATGGGAGTACGCACGCCATCCCGATCACCAAGATAATAGTTATCGCCCATACCGATCTCATCACCATAATAAAGCACAGGGGTACCCGGCAGCGAAAGAAGCATGATGTTCATCAGCTCGATCTTCCGGCGATCATTGGTCATAAGAGGCGCCAGCCTGCGTCGGATACCGAGATTGATGCGCGCCTTGGAATCGTTGGCATAAACCCTTCGCATATAGTCCCGCTCTTCATCGGTCACCATCTCAAGAGTCAGCTCGTCATGATTGCGAAGAAAGGATGCCCACTGGCAATTTTCAGGAATATCAGGTGTCTGGTCGAGAATGTCAAGAAGGGGAAACCGGTCTTCAGTTGCCAGCGCCATGTACATCCTCGGCATAAGAGGAAAATGGAAGTTCATATGGCACTGATCCCCGTTGCCGAAATAGGCCGCTGCATCTTCCGGCCACTGATTGGCTTCGGCAAGAAGCATCCTGTTGGGATAGTGCTCATCCACATAGGAGCGCAACGATTTCAGATACTCGTATGTCTGTGGAAGATTTTCGCAATTGGTGCCCTCTGCCTCATAAAGATATGGCACCGCATCAAGTCGCAGGCCGTCGACGCCCATACCAAGCCAGAAATCCAGTACATCAAACAACGCCTGGTGCACCTCGGGATTCTCAAAATTCAGATCCGGCTGATGGTGGTAAAAACGGTGCCAGAAATACTGGCCAGCTACCGGATCATAGAGATCGGAAGAGCGTCG
>JAAXUM010000258.1 GCA_013336025.1 Chlorobiaceae bacterium | reverse complement strand
GTACATGAAGAAGCAATTTCACATGAAAGCTCGGATGCACATCGTGTAAGATGCGGTTTTCCTTCAATTGCTTCACCGATATCGGCAACGGTGATTTCCGAGATTGGTTTTGCAAGAGTATACCCCCCCTTAACTCCCTGAACTGATGTAATGATCCCGGCCTTTTTCAGGCTTTGCATGGCCTTTGAAAGAAATTCCTGCGCAAAACCAATGTCTTCCGCCATCTCTTTGACCGTTACAACCCGCCCGGCACCCCTCGTTGCAAGATAGGAAACAGCATGAAGCCCATACTCAAATTTTCGCGAAACATGCAGCATAATACGAAGAAGAGGTAGATACGATTACTGAAAACCCGCCCACCATGTTTAGTATATTAATCAGGATGTATTATAATAAGTTTGCAGCGATAGTTTATTGCTGTTTCAACTGTGCACTTTACTGTTTTTCATGATGACTTCCTCAACTCGCGACAATTATTTTTTATGGCAGCTCTCTCCAGAGCATGAAGCTAAAATCCGATATCAGGAATTCGGCTGTGAAGAGAGTGACAAAACGCCACTCCTTTTCATCCATGGTTACGGAGCGATGATTGAACATTGGGAAAAAAATATCCCGAATTTCATCAGCACGCATAAAATCTATGCCATAGACCTCATAGGATTCGGAAAATCGCAAAAACCAAATGTCCGTTACAGTCTGGAACTTTTTGCTGCTCAGATTGAGGCTTTTCTCTACCTGAAAAAACTCGAAAAAGTTATCATAGTCGGTCATTCAATGGGTGCGGCAAGCGCTCTCTATTATGCTCACCTCAGACCGGAAAAAGTCCAGGCACTGGTGCTCGCCAACCCATCCGGACTCTATGCGGGAAGTATGGATGGCGTCGCAAAAATTTTTTTCGGGCTTGTCGGATCACCTCTGATCGGAGAAGTACTGTTCAGCGCTTTTGCAAATCCGGTAGGCGTCAGCCAAAGCCTCTTGCCGACCTACTACAATCAAAGCATGGTCGACATGAACCTTATCAACCAGTTTACACGCCCTCTTCACGACAAAGGTGCAATCTGGTCATATCTTTCACCATCACGCAGGCCTCAGGATTTCACGCTTGACCACCTTGAGAAACCCTGCAGATTCAAAGGGAAGGCTTTTCTTGTGTGGGGAGCGGAAGACAGCGCCCTTCCTCCGCACAAAATCATACCGGAGTTTCAGCAACTTCTGCCACAAGCCGGTGCTTTCATCATACCTAAAGCATCTCACTGCATCCACCACGATGCCTACAATGCATTTAATGAACGGCTGCTCCATATTCTTGAGACGCTTGCCTGAACATCCCCGGTCAATTGGTCCAACTGTTGTTTTTTCCGCTGGTTTTGAACCGGATATCCTGTAACTGTGATGCTTTCAGGCCAATCTGAAAGGAATAACTCTGAAATTCGCCGAAAGGAACCCACTGAAAACCCATCTGCCAGCAGTGAAGATCGCGATAAACATGAACCATTGGAAAAATCACCTCACCCTTTCCTATATCGTAACCGGTTACAAAACCAACCTGCCAGTTTTTTGAAACGGCAAAATTAGCCGAAGCATTGAGTAACGAAGAAGTCTGGGCAGGAAGAAGCGGGTTTGTCCGATCAGATTCAAGGTAAAGGGACAAACGGAGCTGCCAGGGGAAAGATGTTATGAAATTGCTCAAATCATCACCCATGAACCGGTCGCGAAAAATCGCCTGCTGGGTCATCGGCGCTTCGGACTGCCTGATGGGCCCGGAACCGCTTCCCCCCTTCCCGTCACCATGAATATTGAAGCTCATATTCAGAAATCCATTGACAAAACGAAGAAGCCCCCGGCCATCATCAGCGTTAAACCGGTTAATCCTTTCACCGGTTACCTTGTCATATCCGTAGAAATCATAAACAGCTCCGGCACTCAGAAAAAAATCGGGCGAAAAAGCGTTGCTTGTTGCCTCAAGAACAAGAGGAGAGAAGCGCTGCGATTCAGCCGAAAAATTGTATGCTGTCGAAGCCGTAAAGGAGAGCAGTTGCATCGTACGGTCACGTTCGGAAAAAGATCTCCCGGCAATGTTTTCGGAATCCCTGAATTTGCCATGAAACAGATTTTTCAGCGTAATGCCTATCGTGTTTTGCCCGGCAGCAATATCACTGTACGCTGAATGCGCAAACCTGTTGTATCTGGCATATGCTGTGCCGTTATATACTTTCTGGTAATAGTCGTAGTCTTCGCCGGTAAAATCCGGACTCCAGGTATAGGAAATCGTAGGGATAAACGTATGACGCAGAGCTTTCATTCCGAAAAGACGATCAAACAAGGGCGTATCGACAACGCCGTAAAGCCTGGTCGATGCATCAACAGAAAAATTCCATGTGGAAAATCCCGTTGAATTTTCAACATCAACCTGTTTAAATTCACTGCCGTCATAGGTTGAAAACAGCTCATTTCCAACCATATAATGGTTAAACTCTACTCCCGCATTAACGTGAAAATATCGGGCAAGGGTAGACTGTACTTTAAAAGGAAGGCGGAGTCTTGAGCCATAGCGATCGTTATCATAAGAACCCGATGTCATATATTTTGACTGCCAGTCGATATCCTGGGTAAACAATGCCTTGTATCCTTCGGAATACTCCTTGAAGTAACCGAGCTGCACTCTTGCGTCTCCGGTATAGGTTTCAGTACTGATAGCGTCAAGATTTTCAAGCCGTGCCGAAAGAGATGCCCCTGATGTTATTGAGAGTCGGGACCTCCAGTCATCATCGGTCGAAAACAATCCCGAATGAAAAGGATAGCTGCGATTCTGGTAGTAAGAGGCACCAAAAAGCTGTGTCACATTACTGTTTCTCAGATCATCAACCCGCTCATAACTTAACGCGGCAATACTGTTCTCATTATCAAATGTTCTGGCTAACGAACCGAAAGAGTTTGCCTGTTCATTGATAATGGTCTCCTGATTAATGGTGTTCACATCATAGTTCCGGTCACCTCCCTGCAACTGTACGTTCACATCGAGACGAGTCGAAGGATCAAAATCCTGAACATGAGTTAACCGAAAGTTCCAGCTATCATACTCGGCATAATCCGCGTCACCTCTTTTGTTTTTCAGGTACCGTTCATACTCTCCCTCAATGGTGCCGGTGAAAGCGTACCGCTTTGCATACCGGAAGCGCTCACCCAGACGCCAGCTGCCGTTAAAAGCCAGATCGCCTTCAGACCGAAGATCGAGATAATCATTGATAGCACAGAAATAGCCAAAATCCGATAAATAATAACCGCGGTCACTGTCATGACTGAGTCTCGGAATCAGAAAACCCGAAGCCCTCCCGTCCCTTGCAGGAAAAACCATATAAGGCAGAGGAAGAATCGGA
>JAAXUM010000257.1 GCA_013336025.1 Chlorobiaceae bacterium | reverse complement strand
ATAATGGTGGGAAGAATCATGATGGCAAGGGTAAGGGAACCGGCCAGAACACTTTTCGATTCCGAAACCTTCATGGTATTGATAAAAAAAGCAAGTCCGAACAGACCGAAAACAATGCTCGGCACCCCGGCAAGTGTGCTGTTGGCACTGCGAAGCATACTGTTGAAAAAGCCCTCTTTTGCATATTCGGTAAAGTACACTGCTGCAATAACGCCAATCGGAAAAGCAAAGAGCATCGCTCCTATAGCAAGAAAAAATGTTCCCTGAATTTCAGGCCAGATACCTCCGAAAATATGTGAATCGAGTGAGCTGTCGGTGAGGAATCCCCAGTAAACGGTAAATTCCGGCTGAAGCATATGAACAAGGTTCTGTTCAACATAGGGAAAAAGCCTGACAAGAGAGGTTCCTTCAAAGCTGGCGGCACGTCCGACAAAATACTCTTTTGACATTGCCGTAGGATCGGAAGTATCCCATTTTGACTCATAGAGCAGGTCGTGGAGTTTTTCCTCCGCCTTCTCCCAGCGGGTCTGACCATACTTCAACCGGGTAAGCACCGGCGGAACATCTCCGGGCAGCGGTCCGAAGAGCGCCTGCAAAGCGGTCCTTACCTCAGCGTAACGCCCCTGATACTCCCTTTTCCGTTCCGGCTCCATCTGCTCAAGTTCCGCCTCAAAATCAGACAGCATGGCATAAATGTGCTGCCGATAGGGCTCTGATGATGCCGACTGCTGCTCCACAGTCGTCCGGTTACCCCTGCTGAATTCGTTCAGAAGCATCTTGCGATGTTCGAGTGTGCCGGTGAAAAACACAGCGCCTATACCATTACTGATAATCGGAACAAGCACAAACAGAAGTGCAAGGCTCATGACAATAATAGAACCGAAACCTATCGCAGTAAACGAACGGTCAAGGATTTTTCTGGTACCGAGATTCATAAAAACCTGTTTGAATGACAGTTGATCATGTTGTCAGATGTAAGCAAGTTATTGTCCGGAAAGAATTTTTCGCTGACGGACAACAATTCTCTCGCTGACAAGATTACTGATAAAACTGATGACAAGAAGAAGAAGACCCATGGCAAACAACACATGAAAACGGGCTGAACCGGTAACCTGGTCGGCCTCTCCCATATCGCCTGCAATAGTTGCCGTAAGCGTTCGGACAGCCGAAAGATAATTGAACCATGGCTCAGGAATGCTTGACGAGTTCCCCGATGCCATCCAGACAACCATGGTCTCACCGAGGGAACGCATGACACCAAGAATTACAGCAGCAAGAATACCGCTGCTGGCCGCAGGCAGAACCGTCTTGATGATGGTTTCGGCGCGAGTTGCTCCAAGGGCGTAGCTGCCTTCACGCAACTCGCGCCCTACAGCCTGCAGGGCATCTTCCGAAACACTCACAATGGTCGGCAGCGCCATGAAACTGAGCATAATGGAAACATTGAGCGCATTGGTACCGGTCAGGATCTCGATTCCCTGCAGAAAAGTCCCGACCAGGTAAAGCAGAGCAAGCGACGCGGAAGCGAAAAGAATCGTCAGGGCCGTCGTAAGCCATTTGCGTTTTTGCTGATCCTCGATCTTTGTGGTCAACAGATCGGTCACAACAATCACCAGAAGCAGAAGACAGGGAGCTGCCAGCAGCCACCATGTCCACATCAGAAGAGAACCGCCGTTCGACTGCAGAAGCGGGGCGAAAATCACCAGAGCAAAAAAACCGAAGGCAACGGATGGAATTGCCGCAAGCATTTCAATAACCGGCTTTGCATACTGGCGAATGGTAAAAGGAAGAATATCGCTGAGACAGATAGCCGCTGCTATACCCATGGGAACGGCAAGAAGGGCTGAACCGAGTGTAACCATACCACTGCCGTAAATAATGGCAAGCGCTCCAAACTGCGGAGGATCATCGGCAGGATACCAGGCTGAGCTTGAAAAAAACTCCCTGAATCCCTGAAGTTGAAAGAAAGGGATTGCGTCAACGGCAACAAAGTAAAAAATGAAAAGTACAACAATAGCGACAAACGAGGCAATACCGAGGAGAATCATCTCACCTGCGGTTTTGGCAATTTTCTGCACCCTTCGTTTTTTTTCGCTCACAACAAACGCACCTGAACGATTGCTGCTCTTTATTGCCTGATCACCCATAACCTTCGCCGTTTGTTTCTTCATTACCCGGAACCGACCGAGAACTCTATCACCTTGAACGCCCCTAATCTATCAGGTTTGGGTGAAGAAAAAAAGCACCTATTGTTACAACTCTGCAACAATACAAACCGTTCTGGCAACTTTTTCCGGATTTCCACACACACACTCTCTCTCTCTTCAGGTTACTTCTAAGAGTCAGGTTATACGGTCAATAGTTATTGATAAAACCAAGTTCACTGACAATGCGTTTCCCGTCGGCTGTTTTTGAAAGATCAACAAACTGTTTTATCATACCTGCCGGCTGACCGTTGGTATAGAAATAAAGCGGCCGTGAAACCGGATAGGTTCTGTTTTTAATTGTCGCCACGCTCGGCAGAATACCGTTGACGGCAACAGGCTTGACGGTACGATCAACAAATCCCATTCCGAGAAACCCGACAGCAGCACGGGTCACGGCAATACGGCTTTTAACGGAACCATTACTGGCCTGTGTTTCGGCGGTTCTGACGATCTGGGCAGTTTTACCCACAACAAGTTCCTTGAATGACTCCTGGGTACCGCTGTTCGACTCTCGCTGGATTACGACAATCCTCGAGTCAGGACCGCCAACCTGATTCCAGTTGGTGACCCTGCCCTGATAGATTGCGCTGATCTGCGCCCTGGTGAGATTTCGCACCGGATTACCTGGATGAACAACGACAGCAATACCGTCAAGCGCGGCAATAGTTGCCACCGGATTCACCCCGTTCTTTTTTGCTGCATCAAGTTCCTCTTTTTTCATGACTCGCGACATAGAAGCGATACTGCAAGACTTGTTGATGAGACTTTTTGCCCCGTTTCCGCTTCCAGACTCACTGACGGTAACCGGAACGTGATATTTTTTTGTGAAATATGCCGCAAAAGATTTTGCAATCGGGCCAACCGTCGTCGAACCGTCAAGCACAATGCTGCCCGGGGCTGCCGACAGGGATCCGGGTAGAGCAAACAGCATCACAAGCAATAACAAAATCAGTTTTTTCATACCTGTCCTTTTCTTTTTTTTATTAACGGTTAGTCAGAACCACTCTATTAATTTTATTACGCATTATCCAGACCTGTCGCAGTAGAGCGCTTTGCTCATAAGAAACAAAAGTAAAGGTATAAAAAGTGCCTCCCTTTTGAAAAAAGCAGAATAATGAGTAATAAAAAAGCCGCCTGATACAGGCGGCTTTTCTTGGGGAATCCGGGTAAAAAAAAT
>JAAXUM010000045.1 GCA_013336025.1 Chlorobiaceae bacterium | reverse complement strand
GGTTGCTGAACTCAGGCTTGAAATGAACGAGGCTGCTGTTCATATGGAATATGAAAAAGCGGCATATCTTCGTGATGAGATAGCACGGCTCATGCATGGCATTGAGGCTCTTCCTCAAAGTAAGGACTAATCGATTTATTAGTGACGCCCGGCTTTGTTATGCTGAAATAAAATTATATAAAGAAAGAGGGTGTATTCATACGTCACAAACCTGTAGTTGCGGGAGTTTTCAAGGTTATGTTAGCTCAGATAGATAAAGAACACTATAGCAAGTTGCATGAAATACTGCAACTTTCACGCAAGAACCTCAAGAATTTCGACGAGTCACTGATTCAACGCGCTTTTTTTATGTGCTACAGGGCACATGAAGGTGAAAAAAGGGCGTCAGGTGAACCGTTTTTCTATCATCCCGTTGAAGTTGCCACCATTCTTCTCAATGAGCTTCCTCTTGACGGTGTGTCGGTAGCGGCGGCGCTGCTCCATGACGTTATCGAGGACAGTGGTTATACCTATGACGATCTGGTTGCCGAGCTTGGCGTCGAGGTCGCTGATATTGTTGAAGGGTTGACGAAAATATCAGGGATCATGATCAATCGCGAAACCACACAGGCGGAGGGGTTTCGTAAAATGCTTCTCTCGATGGTCAAGGATATCAGGGTTATTCTGATCAAATTCTGTGATCGTCTGCACAATATGAGAACGCTTGAGTCCCTGCCCGAGCATCGCAGGCTGAAAATAGCGCTTGAAACCCGTGATATTTATGCTCCGCTGGCGCATCGATTCGGTCTTGGAAAAATGAAAGTCGAGTTTGAAAATCTTGCGCTCAAGTACATTGATCCTGAGATGTTCGAGTTTCTGACGCAGAAGGTTCGTTTAAGCAGAGCAGAACGTATCAGTTATCTCAAGAAAATGATCTCCCCGATAAAGGAAGATCTTGAAAAGCAGGGGTTCAAGGTGGAGGTTGAGGGCAGGGCAAAGCATCTGTTTTCGATTTACAACAAGATGAGAGATAAAAACAAGACCTTTGAGGATATTCATGATCTCTATGGCATACGGGTTATTGTTGATACGGAAAGGATTGCTGACTGCTTTGCTGTATACGGGTTTATAACCCAGAAATATCCGCCGGTTCCACAGCATTTCAAGGACTACATATCCATACCGAAACATAACGGGTATCAGTCGCTGCACTCGGCTATTATCGGCCCGAAAGGGAACATGATCGAACTGCAGATCAGGACAAAACGGATGCATGAGTTTGCAGAGCTTGGTGTTGCAGCCCACTGGCGGTACAAGGAGAAAATCTCGAGGGACGATGTTAATATCGATGGTTTTTTGCGTTGGGCCCGGGAGCTGATAAAGGATGCCGACAGCGCTGCGGCTTTCATGGAAGGGTTCAAACTGAATCTCTATCATGACGAGATCTACGTTTTCACTCCGAAAGGGGATATGAAAACCATGCCGGCGGGCGCCACACCGATCGATTTTGCCTATGCAATACATACTGAAGTAGGCAACGGTTGTATCGGGGCCAAGGTTAACGGAAAAATCGTTCGTCTTAACGCCGAGCTTAAATCCGGAGACAGGGTTGAAATCATCACGTCCAAAAATCAGAAACCGAAGCCTGACTGGCTGAAAATCGTTGTAACGCACAGGGCACAACTCAAGATACGCTCATCAATCAATGAAGAGCGACGCCTGCAGATTGAAAAAGGCAGGGGGATGTGGGAGAAAATGCTTTCAGGCACCAAACGTCTTTTCACCGATAATGATATCATCAGGCAGGTCAAGCGTTACGGGATAAAAACCCCGGCCGATTTTTTCAGCGCACTGGCCACTCAGGAAATCAGCGGAGAGGAAGTTATCGAGCGGGTGAAAAACTCGAAAAAAGAGTTGCCTGATTCTTCTGCGGGCACGCAGAACGATGATGTTCGCACTGTTGAGGAATATCTTCGCAATGCCCGTCAGGATCAGGAAAATCAGGTCGATAAAAAAGATGAGGTGATTATTGCCGGTATGAGCAATATTGCCTATTCCTATGCGAAATGCTGCCAGCCGGTTCCCGGAGACGATGTTATCGGTTTTGTCACGATGGAGGGGATGGTGAAAATCCACAGAAAGAACTGTATAAATGTCAGTAATGAAAATCTCCTGAAAAATGAGCGTGCTGTTTCAGTTTCCTGGAACAAAAAGGTTGAAACCGATTTTCTTGCGGGAATACGGATTGTCGGGGAGGACCGTCTGGGGATCACGAACCAGATTACGACGGTTATCTCTAAATTTGATACCAATATCCGGAGTATTTCCCTGCATGCGAAAGACGGGATGTTTACCGGTACGTTCATGGTGTATGTGCGCAATATCGAAAAGCTTGCCACACTGATGGAGAGGCTGAAGAAAGTTAACGGAATTTTTACCGTTGAGCGGCTGCTGAGCTGAATGAGAGGAAATGATTTTTTTATATAATCGTAAACATGTAAAGCATTTAATCAATAGAGGAGAGGTGTTATGAAAGCAGGTATTTTTCGATTGTTTGTTTTTTTTCTTTTTGTCTCGACCATGTCCGGATGCGGTTATAACAGCATCCAGCAGAATGATGAAGCGGTAAACAGAGCATGGGGAGACCTTGAGTCACAACTGCAGCGAAGGGCCGATCTGGTACCAAACCTTGTTGCCACCGTCAAGGGTGCGGCCAATTTTGAAAAAGAAACCTTGACGGCTGTGATTGAAGCCAGAGCAAAAGCGACCTCTATTCAGCTTTCTCCTGAAATGCTGAGTGATCCGCAGGCAATGACAAAGTTTCAGGGAGCCCAGGGAGAGCTTTCGTCATCGCTTTCCCGATTGCTGGTAGCGGTTGAACGTTATCCGGATCTCAAGGCTAACCAGAATTTCAGGGATCTCCAGAACCAGCTTGAGGGCACTGAAAACCGGATCACTGTTGCCCGCCAGCGATATAATGCTGCCGTTGAAACATTCAATTTTTCCATCAGGCAGTTTCCTAACTCGTTGACTAACTCACTGATGCTGAAACTCAAAGCTAAAGAGTATTTCAAGGCTGACGCCGCTGCCAAGGCAGTTCCTGAGGTAAAATTCTGACATGTGAGGCAGTTTTTTTTCGGAAAAAAGGCTTGCAGGGTTAACCTTTTCCTGTTTATCGCTGCTCTCATGATGCAGTTTATGCCGCTGTGCACCGCGTTTGCGCTTGACGTTCCTGTTCTCAACGGGCGAATCAATGATTACGCCGGTATGATTTCCGAAACGGCAAAAGCGCAGCTCGAAACAAGGCTTGCGGAACTTGAAAAAACCGAGTCGACGCAGATTGTCATTCTCACGGTTCCTTCACTTGAAGGCGAGATTCCTGAGGAGTTCTCGATGAAGGTTGTCGAGAAGTGGAAGATCGGTCAGAAAGGGAGTGATAACGGCGTTCTCTTTCTTGTATCCCGTGATGACCGTAAGGTTCGCATTGAGGTCGGTTATGGTCTTGAAGGACGATTGACCGATCTTCTTGCAGGTCGAATCGTCGATAATGATGTGGTTCCCGCGTTCAAGGCGGGCCAGTACGATGTCGGGTTTCAGCGCGGTGTTGAATCCATTCTTCTTGCCGTTCGGGGTGAATACAAGGCAAAACCAAAAACCGGGAAGGGGGATGTGCCTGTTCTTGCCATTGTATTTCTCGTTATTCTTTTTTTCTATTTTTTCAGCCAGATCTCCCGTGGAACCGGAGGTGGTGCTCCCATGATTTTTGGTGGTCCGGGTGGCGGTTTTTTTGGAGGTGGATCGTTTGGAGGCGGCAGTTCCGGCGGCGGTGGTTTCGGTGGAGGTGGCGGTGGTTTCGGCGGCGGTGGTGCCAGCGGAGATTGGTAAATGGAGTATGAATATGATGGAAGGAAAAAAACATGAAAGATCCGGTCAATACCTTTCTTTCTGCAGAGGCACAGCAGCAGATTGAGCAGCATATCCGTGATGTGGAAAAAATAACTTCCGGTGAAATTGTTGTGAAGGTTGTTTCATCCAGTGACGGTTATGCAAAGGCCTCCCTGCTCGGCAGTTTAATGGTTTCCCTGTTCTCTGCAATCATGGTGATGCTGATTCTCGGCAGCAGGGATATGTGGATGTTTCTTGGCGTGTTTGCTGCCTTGTTTGTTGCGCTGCATGAACTTGTCAGGCACAGTTCTGCCTTGAAAAGATTGTTTGTTTCTTCAGCCGAAAAGAAAATCAAGGTTGAAGATGCTGCAATCAGCGCTTTTTACCGGCGCGGAATCGATCGTACCATTGATCATACAGGGCTTCTTATCTATATCTCCATTTTTGAGCACAGGGTACGTGTTGTTGCCGACAAGGGTATTTCTGACAAGGTGGAGCAGGAGGTGTGGCAGGAGATTGTTGATATGATTGTGAGAGGAATTCATGAAAAAAGTCAGGATAAAGCGCTCGCTCTGGCTGTTGACAGATGCGGAGCGATTCTTTCAAGCCACTTTCCCCTGAAGCAGGGAGATCGTAATGAGCTTGCTGATTCAATCATTTTCGGGCGTGCAGCAGAGCGATGAAAAAAATCTGCAAACTCGAGAAAAAAGAGACGGAGCGATATGTTCTGGAATTTGTTGCTGAAGGTCAAAGGCCAACCTATATCTGTGAGGCTTGCGCCCGTCTGGCCGTTGACCGCAAAAAAATCTGTAAACCGCTGAAAATCCGCAAGAAAGCAGTGAAAAAGAAGTGATGTATTTCTCCGGAATGTATAGAATACTTTTTTTTGTTGTCTGGTTTTTTAATGCGTTTACTTTTTTTTTCGAAGAATGGCAGTTCGCTTCGATGGTTACGCTCTCTGTTTCTTTTTACCTGACTGCTGTATGGTGCCTCTTTACGTTCTTCCCGCTCTGATTTGTATATTGTTTTCAGGAAAATCACTCTCTCTGCCCAGGTATGAAACAAATAGTCGTTTTCGAAGAAAGGGCTTTGAACTTCATGTTAAAATGCTTTTTTACAGTCAATTGTCATCAAGGTCAATAACTCAGTAAAAGGTGGTTATGAAAAAAACAGCACTCTACCATTGGCATGAACAGGCTGGCGCCAGAATTATTGATTTCGGCGGATATCTTATGCCGGTTCAGTATTCCGGAATTATTGCCGAGCATCGGGCAGTACGAAGTGCTGCGGGGCTTTTTGATGTTTCGCATATGGGTAACTTTTATGTTAAAGGCCGGAACGCTGAAGCCTTTCTTCAGTATATGGTCACCAATGATCTTTCGAAGGTCCGTGATGGCGAGGCGCAGTATAATCTTATGCTTTATCCAAACGGAGGTGTTGTTGATGATCTCATCATCTATCGACTCGACAGTAACACTTTTTTTCTCATAGTCAACGCGAGCAACACAGAAAAAGATTATGCGTGGCTCCAACAGCATATCGGCGCATTTGACGGTGTGTCTCTTGAGGATCATACCGACAGGCTCTCACTCATTGCGTTACAGGGCCCCTTGGCAATCGATATTTTAAAGTCGGTGTTTCCTTCCGTTGATTTTGATGTTCTTCTTCAGTTTCAGTTCTGTCAGTCCCTTTTTGGCGATGCTCCTGTTATGATTGCCCGTACCGGTTATACCGGGGAAAAAGGAGTGGAAATCTGTCTTCCGAATGAAGCCGCACTGTCGTTATGGGAGCGTCTTTATGATGCAGGCAGAGCTTGCGGTCTCAGTCCCGTCGGTCTCGGAGCGCGTGATACACTCAGGCTTGAAATGGGTTACTCTCTTTATGGCCATGAGATTGATCAGGATATCAATCCGCTTGAAGCACGGCTTAAATGGGCGGTAAAAATGGACAAAGGCAGTTTTATCGGCAGGGAAGCCTGCCA
Organism: Chlorobiaceae bacterium; assembly: GCA_013336025.1. Taxonomy (GTDB): domain Bacteria; phylum Bacteroidota; class Chlorobiia; order Chlorobiales; family Chlorobiaceae; genus Chlorobium. The sequence continues at coordinate 3,411 of JAAXUM010000045.1, read as the reverse complement.
GCAGGCGGAGTTGAATCTCACTCGTGGCGTAGCCGGTTTCAGCATTGAAGGCCGGGCACTGCCTCGTCAGCACTGCAAGGTTTACAATACTGACAGGCAGGAGATAGGGTGGGTGTGCAGCGGAACCCTTTCACCAACACTCCAGGAACCGATTGGTACCTGCAATATTGTCAGGAAATACACGACGTCTGGTGACTCGATTCTTGTTGAGGTTAGAGGAATATTGCACAAAGGGGAGATCAGGCGTTTGCCGTTTGTGAAAACATCACTTGATTAATGTGCAGGAAAAGAGAACAGCAGGAGGGAGAGAAAGAGTCGTGAAAACAAAAAGAGAAAACAAAAGCAGTGTGACGAGTGTAAGGGGCAAGGACAAGCTGATGAAAGAGTTGTCCGGCATTGCCCTGATGCTCTCATCGCTTTTTCTGATTGGTGCAATCCTGAGTTTTCATCCGGATGATGAAGCGTTGTTCAGGACGCTTCCGTGGCATGATATTTCCAGTCCTTTGTCAAGAGATGTGGCCGAGAGTATTCATAACCCGTTTGGATTGCTCGGAGCCAGACTTTCGGCCTTTTTCATTCGGTCTTTTCTTGGTTATCCTGCGTTTCTGCCAGGCCTTGCCCTCTTTTTCTGGGGATGGTCTCTTCTTCGTTTCAGAAGCCTGAAGCCGGCATTCCTGTTTTTTCTTTATTCTGTGATTATGTCCATCGACATTGCCGCAATGTCCGGACTCACAACCACACCACACAGTGATGTTATGGCTGGTGCCATTGGCAGGATGATTGCTGCAATGCTTTCAACGCTTATCGGTTTAACGGGCGCATGGGTACTTCTTGGCGTTGTTGCCGTCGGGGCATCTTTTTATATGGGCAGGAGTATTCTGACAGCTTTGCAGGCGGTGACCTTTTCGTTCAGCACGGTTCTTGCCAGGCCATTTACGTCTATTCGCACCTGGCTTGATGAGAGACGTAAAAAAAAAGAAGAAAATAGTCGAATAAAAGCTGAAAAAAAGCAGCAGAAACAGAAGCCGACGGGGAAGAACCCGAAGAAAGACGATACAGCGTTTCCTGTTTCTGAATCGGAATCCTTCCAGCCTGATTTACAGGCGACCGATTTCAATACTGAGCCCCCCGCCCTGCCCTCTTTTCCTGAAGAGTCTTTTGTCAGTGAATCCGATAAGGCATTTGCCACCGGTGAACCTGAAATGATTATTCGCAAGGTTGTTCATGAAAAGGAGGCAAACCTCGATGAGAGAAGCCTTAAGGTTCAGACGAAAGATCGTGTGCCGTATCGCTTTCCTTCGATCGATCTTCTGGAAAAGGGTCCTGATGATGATGAGGGAATTGATGAGCGACAGCTTGCCGAAAGCAAGCGCAAGCTGCTTGAAAAACTGAGCATTTATAAAATTCAGGTTGTCAGGATTTCTACGACGGTTGGACCGAGGGTAACCCTTTTTGAAATGGAACTGGCTCCGGATGTCAAGGTTGCCAGGGTGAAGTCGCTGGAAAACGATCTTGCCATGGCCCTTGCGGCAAGGGGAATCAGAATCATTGCTCCTATTCCGGGTAAAAATGCGGTTGGTGTTGAAATTCCTAACGGGAAGCCGAAAACCGTGTGGCTCCGTTCGGTTCTTCAGGTTGAGCGGTTCAAGAACAGCAACCTGACCTTGCCTATCGTGCTTGGTAAGACTATTGCCAATGAGGTCTATATTGATGATTTGACAGCCATGCCTCACCTGCTTATAGCCGGAGCTACCGGTGCGGGGAAATCCGTGGCGATCAATGTGATCATTACCAGCCTTCTCTATGCCTGTACTCCCGATAAAGTGAAGTTTGTGCTTATTGATCCGAAAAGGGTGGAGCTGTTTCATTATCAGTATCTGAAAAACCATTTTCTTGTTCGTTTTCCGGGGATTGAAGAGCAGATCATCACTGATCCTCAGAAGGCGGTTTATGCGCTTAAGTGTGTTGAAAAAGAGATGGAGCATCGCTATGAGACGCTTGAAAAAGCCGGAGTTCGCAATATTGGCGACTACAACAGGCGTTTTCCGGCTGAATTTCTCCCTTATCTGGTTGTTGTGGTCGATGAGCTGGCTGATCTTATGATTACCGCAGGCCGGGAGGTTGAGGAGCCGATCACGAGGATTGCCCAGCTTGCCCGTGCGGTTGGTATCCATCTTATTGTAGCAACACAGCGTCCATCGGTTGATATTATAACGGGTATTATCAAGGCGAATTTTCCTTCACGAGTTGCCTTTCAGGTGGCAAGCAGGGTTGATTCCAGAACCATTCTTGACGGATCAGGCGCTGAACAGCTTCTTGGAAATGGCGATATGCTCTATCAGCCGGTTTCACTTCCGAAGGCAATCAGAATTCAGGGTCCCTATGTGTCTGCGCAGGAGGTGGAAGCTATTACGACGTTTATAGGATCGCAGCATGCTTTGAAAAACATGTATGTTCTTCCTGCCGGCGACATGCAGAAAGGTAATGGGTTATCGGCTTCGGGGTATCAGGAAAAAGATGGTCTCGACAGCATGTTTGCGGATGCGGCCCGACTTGTGGTTATGCATCAGCAGGCCAGTGCCTCGCTGCTGCAGCGTCGTTTGCGGCTTGGTTTCAGCAGAGCGTCAAGGGTGATGGATCAGCTTGAATTTAATGGTATTGTCAGCAGGGGAGACGGCAGCAAGCCAAGAGAAGTCCTCATCAACAATGAAGACTCCCTTGAGCTTTTACTGAGGAACCTGAACGATTAACGGGTCAAGTCTGTCTATACCGATTCGACACGGGCAATTTCCGGAATGGCTTTTTTAATGGCCTGTTCAACACCGGCGCGGAGCGTGAGGGTGCTCATCGGGCAGGAGCCGCATGCGCCGAGCAGTTTAACATCAACAACCATGTCTTTGCTGATGCCGACAAGCTGGCAGTCTCCGCCGTCAACCTGCAGGTAAGGGCGTACAGTTTCAAGTGCTGCAATAACCCTGTCGTAGAGCGCATCGCTGTTTGGCAGATAATTCTTGTTGGTGCTCATGATGATATTCACTTTAATATGTTTGAAAGAGAGACGGATTGCTGATATCCGGTTACCTAATATCAAACCTCGGCATTAAAAAAACAACTTGAAATTCATTATTGTTTGGCTGTCATACCGGCATTGAACAGTGAAATCTGACGGGCGACCTCTTTTGCTGCCTGTGTCAATGCCTGTGCCGCCAATGAACGGGGTTGACTCAGAACAACAGGTTTTCCCTTGTCGCCTCCCTCCCTGACCTCCCGGTCAATCGGAATTGATCCGAGAAATTGAATGGCCTGTGCCTTTGCAAACCGCTCTCCGCCATGCATGCCGAAAATATAATCTTTCGTGCCGTCAGGCAGTTCATAGTGACTCATGTTTTCAACCAGACCAAGAATCGGGAC
>JAAXUM010000256.1 GCA_013336025.1 Chlorobiaceae bacterium | reverse complement strand
TACTACTGTGACAATGTTTAAGGCAAAAAAAGAGGGTTATTTGCACATAACCCTCTTTTTTTCATTGATTTGTGGCGACCATGGTTACATTTTCTCCGGTAATTCAGGTTACATCACCAGGCAGATTTTCAGGACGAGCAAGGAATTGAGGCACGTCAGGTCTTCCCGGCTATTGAACAGTGAACGAAAATAATAGGAATGAAATGAATACAGTCCACTTCTCTTCTCATACCATAGTATCAGAAGAGAAGTGGACAGAAGAAATTTTCATTAAAGAGAAGATTCTGAAAGCACTCCAGGTTTGGGCATCGAGGTCAGCATACGAATAGCTTCGATCATTCGTTTGATTCCTGCTCCTTTCATGATATCACAGCTTTCGGCAGGGTTTGTTGCAACATCATGCTGCAACCGGCGGTACTGAAGCTTGGCTGTTGCCATTGCCTGAAGATAGAGAAACTCACAGTGATGTGTTGTGCGACAGTCAATTGCACCGTTAGCTTCATAATTGTAGGCAATACAGGAAGGACAAACACCAATCAAACAGCACTCAGCACAGCTTTGCGGTTCTATGCCTTGAAATGAAAGGTCGGGAGCAGGTTCCGGGCGACTGCTTGAAAGAGGAAGAAACCGATGACAGGGATATTCCGTGCCATCCGGATCAATGGTAACCATATTTTTACCTGAGCCGCAAAATCTCTCCTCATTTTTTCTCGGAAACAGCAACCCTTCCAAAGGAACATTAACGAGATAGGGCGGTGTAAATTGGGGATTATCATAATAGAAATCAACCAGCTCTGCAAGCTGCTGATCGAAAATCCGGAGATACTCGAGTTTATTTTCTCCCCAGACATCCTCAAAAACAACGTTCGCTGCAACTCTGAGATCAAGTGCATGAACATGCTTGACACTATCGGCAAGTGAACCAAGTGATTCAGGAACAATCGTCATCTTGACATTTGCCAGAGGCCAACGCTTGATAAAATCCAAATTCTGAATAAGCAGATCATACGACCCGTTCCGGTTGCGATTGTGCACTTCCGGCAGACCGTCAAAGCTGAATGAAAACATGACACAGGAATGCTCATCCGCCCATTTTCGGACCTCTTCAGTCACAAGTGTACCATTCGTGCCAATAGAAAAAGAGTGCTTCTTTCGCCAGCTCCTCGAATGGACGAAATCCACGACTTGCTTTATGAGCGCAAAATTCATCAGAGGTTCACCTCCGCTGAAATCAATCTGGACTTCGTCAAACTCGTCGGAAGTTGAATCAAGATAGTTCTCCACCGATGCCACAGCTACGGAAAGTGGCATATCCCGGTTGGTTTTATTTTTCTCGAAACAATAAACGCAATCAAGGTTGCACTGCTCCGTAACTACGAGCGTGAGGATACGGGGCGGTTTGGGCTGTTTAATTTCCTGGGTACCTGTCATTCCTGCCGGCTTATACATGCATTGATTTGAGAACAGGTCTGACCGCAACCAGTGCAACCGCCACATGCTTCTGAACAGGTCCAGCAGGCACTCCATGCGCATGTTTCACTTTTACCCAAAGCACCGACATCCAGACCTGTTGAGAGATACGGCTCAAAAGCCTGATAACTTGCCGACAAATTTTCCAGATTCGCCAAATCCTCAACCGACAAACCAACAAGCAGTTCACCAATATGTTCTTTTGAACTGCTGACTTTTGACAACTTCTGTTCTGCGGCAACAAGTTGCTTCTCACCATCATCAATCTGCTGACGAACAGCGTCGATTTCGTCATCGATTAACGCAACGTCAGTTGCTGCTGCAGAGGAACCTTTTTCATGAAGTTCACGATCCTGATTTGCCAAACCCTGCTGCGCTTCCTGAACATTGGTCAGCAACAGCTTAATCTGATTCAGTTCTTCATCAATAGCCTGATTAAGCTTACTTTTCAGAACTTCCTGAGAGGAATCATTTTGCATTGTCATAACCTTCTCCTTTTGCATTTACGACCAATTCAGCCCCAATCCCTGTAGATCAATGAACCAGCATAATCACTCCTGATATTGCCATCAAAAAGTAATCGGCTGTAGTCTGTCAAGAAAAACAGTTTTCTGAATTTACGAATTCATTTTTTCAATCTCAAACAACAACCATTCTGAATCCTGCTCTATATTGGCCTGACGGGGTTGAGGACAAACAGGACAATCCGGAACACGTATCGGCAGATAATCGCCTCTTGCACGTGGCCGTCAGTTCCGGATTGTCGCATGCCTTACCGGGACTTCAGCATATAACTCACGGCATTCGTGGTTACTCCGAGCTGCCTTGCCGTTTCGGCAAGCGATAGTCCGTACTCATACACAGACTTCTTCGCAAGCTCTTTTCTCAACAATGGCAGCTTCCCTCCCCTGCTCCCCGACAGGAGATACGTTTTGGTTACCCCGGCATCCTCACATACCTGCAGCATGGTCTCTTTTAACAACTGCAAACGCTCGCTTTCGGGCAGCACGGCTTCCTTTCCCTCTTCGCCTTCTTTCAGCACCTCCCTGACAAAATCATCGCCTCCGAGAATCCGTTCATCACCAAGCGCTTTCTCTCCTCTTTTCCGCATCGACTGTACTTTCGACCATCCGCCCAATGATCTTACCAGGCCGCCTCCCGACAGCTCCTTTTCACGGTCGATACTCAGCTCCTCTTCAAGAAATTTCAGGTACGCATTTCTTGCCGTTCCCGCCCGGCTTCCGAAAAATCGCAGCACGTAGTCCCGATCCATCCAGTCATGGCGAACCTTGTTCATCAGCACAGCATGTCCGCTCCAGGGGTATGACGCCAGTTGCTGCATCGTTTCTGCAAGTCCGGCACGTAATGGATTGAGATGGATGTATGCCACCAGTTTGCCGAAATATGCCTCCTCTTCGCAGATGATTGACTTGTACCTGTTCTGAAAAAGATGTCCGACCCGCTTGTGACGATGATTAAAATACTGCGCATACCACGACAGCAGACGACGCATGTAGCCAGACAATCCATCCGGGCCGCTTTTCAGCAGGATATGCGCCTGGTTCGTCATCAGGGCAAAAGCGTAGATGCTCGTGCCGGAACCAGCTGCAAGCAATCCCATCCGATCGAGAAACATTTTCCTGTCAGTATCGTCACGCACGATACACCCTTCTGCGATTCCCCTGATAATCACGTGATGCAGGGTTCCCGTTACATCAAGTCTCGCTCCTCGCGGCATAAACGTTCTATCCTGGCGGTTAAGTATCGATATTTTCTATCCCCAATATACAAAAAATCATCTTTTTTAGTTTACGGATCAACGTCCCCAAACGCGCCTACTCAGTTTAGTTTCAATTCCATCGTGGTGCAATTATAAGAGATACCATAAATAATTGATCCCAGTAATACTATCCAGTTTCAA
>JAAXUM010000044.1 GCA_013336025.1 Chlorobiaceae bacterium | reverse complement strand
TCGCGCCATCAATGACCGCCCTGGAGTCGATAACCACAACCGGATCTGTCACCAGACGACGCACCGCTCCGTTTCCGGCAACGGTAACCGGAAAAGCCAGTGAAAAATCATCGATACTCAATAGTCCCTGCATACAGACTCCGTTTCCGGCTCCCCGGAATTTTCCTGAATAAAAGCGATTCTCAGCGTTTCCTGATCTGAAAAAAAGTGCTTTTTTCCGGCAGTTTCCTGATATTGCTCATGACCTTTTCCTGCAACAAGCAGGACATCTCCCGGCTGAAGAAGAGCAACCGCTGTTCTTACAGCAAGAGCTCGATCGGTTATTCTTTTATGATTATGCTCTGTCATTCCTTTTTCAATTTCATCAATAATCTTTTCCGGGTCTTCATCTCTCGGATTATCGGAAGTCAGAATAACAAGATCAGCGTTTTCAGCGGCTATCCGGCCCATTTCCGGCCGCTTCATGCGATCCCTGTTTCCCCCGCAGCCGAATACCACGACAAGACGGGCGGCCGGGGCTTTCAATGCGTTAAGGGTTGAAAGCGCATTGAAAAGTGCGTCCGGTGTATGCGCATAATCAACAAAGGCAAATTCCTGCCGCCCCGGTACAAGGATCCGCTCCATCCTGCCAGCCACTTCCGGCATAGCATTGAGTGCCGTCGCAACCGCATGGGAACTCAAGCCCATTCCGGAACCGACAGCCGCAGCCTCAAGGAGATTCATGACGTTGTACCGTCCCGGAAGAACAGTATTGATTGTCTGCTGTGTGTCGGGAAAACAGAGCCGAATGGTTGCCGAGGCAATCGATTGCGAAATGATCCCGGCCGAATACCTCCGTGCTGCATCTGCAGCAACCGGCACTGTCCGGTCCAGCGTGCAGCACAACCTTTTCTCCGGTTTTATCTTTGATACCATTGCCTCTGCCCATGGATCGTCGCTGTTGATGACGGCAAACCCATCCGGAGCAAGCTGGTCGAACAACTGCTGTTTTGCCCGGGCGTACTCCTGCATGGTTTCGTGAAAATCAAGATGTTCCATGCTCAGATTGGTAAAAACAGCTGCACGAAAGGTTATGCCGTAAACTCTCTGCAGCACGAGGGCATGTGAGGATACTTCCATAACCGCTGCTGTGCATCCTCCATCCAGCATCCTCCTGAAAAGGGCGTGGAGAATATGCGCTTCAGGCGTTGTCCGCTCAAGAGGAATCTCCAGATCATTAAACGCGCAGAGGTTTGTGCCGATGTAGCCCGCCTTGACGCCGCAGGCATTGAGCATCGTGGTTACAAGTCTTGCTGTTGTTGTCTTGCCGTTTGTTCCCGTCACACCGATAATGTTCAGGGCGTCGGACGCAAAATCGTAAAACCGGCGGGCGGCGAGAGCCAGGGCTTTACGGGCATCCTCAACTCTCAGATAGGGTACGGATGGGTCGGGAAGCAGAGGCGGAAACTCTTCGCAAAGAACGGCCGATGCGCCCCGTTCAACCGCGCTCCTGATAAATCGGTGTCCGTCGGCTGCAAATCCGCGTACTGCCACAAAAAGAGCACCGGGAAGAACTTCTCTTGAGTCGGAGCAGATCATGGTAACCGCAACGGATGCAGTGCCCCCGCCTGCCGCTTCAAGAACGAGTATCTGCCGGATAAGATCCGGAAGCAGCACCGATCGATTTCCATCCCGAATGAGTATGCTTTTCACAGGAATGTCCTCTTCACCGTCTTCATAGCAAGCTTTACTCTTATTATGCGTTCTTTTTCTACAGGAACTCCTGCTTTCACATTCTGATAAACCACCAGACCATCAATATCACCGGTATATTCCATGGCAAGACCCAGCCATTTAAGCAGACGCAGGGCGTCATGACCCTTGAGCCCCTGCAGGTCGGGAACCGCCACCGTTCCAATAGCGTCGAGCACTCCCTGTTCAGGAGCCCGAAAGGCAAGATTTTTCTGAAGTTCTTCCGAACAGGCAAGCATTCTCGTTGCTATTGATGAAAAAACCGGTGCCGCTACAGCCCCGCCATAATACACTCCCCGAGGCTCCTCAACAAGAATAATCATGGCATATCGCGGAGATTCAACCGGAAAAAATCCCACAAAAGAGGCGATAAAAACGGGGTTGGCATAGGATCCGTTTCTTGCCCGGCGCGCTGTGCCGGTTTTTCCTGCAACACTGATGCCCGGAATTGCAGCTTTTTTTGCCGTGCCGCTGTCAACCACCGCCTTGAAGTACTTCTGGCCAAGATATCTTGCCGTTTCCGTTGTCACAACTTTCCTGACTTTTTGAGGAGTGTTTTCGGTGATCACCTTCCCTTCGCTATCAATAATCTTTTTTACAACAAACGGACGCATGAGCTCACCGTCATTGGCCAAAGCCGCATAGGCCTGCACCATCTGCAAGGGAGTTACCATCACCTGATAACCGTAACCCATCCAGGGTAGCGTTGTTTTATCCCATTTTTTCAGAGAACGGACAAATCCCGGAGACTCTCCAATCAGACCAACCCCGCTTTTGGAGCCAAACCCGAAATTTTTCGTATAGGCATAAAACTTGTCGGGCCCTACGGCCATAGCTGTCTTTGCAGCAATAACATTGCTTGAATACATGATGGCCTCCTGAAACGTAATGGTTCCGTATGCCTCATGATCCCTGATCCTGAGCCGGCCAAACGGCAGCACCCCGTTATGGGCAAACACCCGGTCTTCAGCTTTTCTGTGAAGCACCTCTGTTCCTGCCGATGCCATGACGATCTTGAAGGTTGAACCGGGCTCATAACTGTCGGTTACTGCTCTGTTTCGTGACTTTTCAGGAGTCCACGTCGCCCTGTGGTTCAGGTCATAGGTCGGATTGCTTGCCATCGCAAGAATTTCGCCTGTTCTGACATCCATAACAATTCCTGATGCGGCACCTGCCTGATAGTCGATCACCGCCCTGGCAAGCTCATCCTCAACAATGCTCTGTATATCGGCATCAATGGTTAACTGAACCGAGTTTCCGTTTTCAGGATCCTGCTGAAGAACATCGGGAGCCGGGTATCGACTTCCGTTGGCTGAACGTTGATAAATCCTTGAACCGTCCTGCCCGCGAAGTGATTTATCAAGTTGCAGTTCAAGACCACTGATCCCCTTGTTTTTACTGTCGGTAACCCCGATTACCTGAGCTGCGACATTGAGATAATATCGTTGCTGCTCTTTGTCATACCAGACCCCGTGCATCTTTTGCCGCATCAGCGGTAAAGCCCTTGCAACCGGCAGCTTGCGAGCAAGTACAGCAACGCCTTTCCGCTTTCTGAGTTCCTTGCTATAAAACCTTTGCGGCTGCCCGGTTACTCCTGAAAAAATCCTGGCAATTTCCGCTGTGTTGTCATGGGTTTTCTGTTCACGTTTATTCCTGCCAATGACCGCTTTTCCCTCTTTATCGACTACCGGTGTGTTCCTGACCTTCTTCGGGTCGGCATAAAACGAGATCGTCTCAACCGATTCGGCAAGCATCCGACCTTGACGGTCAATAATAACACCCCGCTGTGCTTTTTCGGTCACAATCCTCACATACTGCCTTAATGCCTTTTCCTGGTACTTCCTGACATTGACAACCTGAATATTGAGCAGCATCAGAATAATGGCAACAAGAAAAGCGAAAAACAGCAGAACAATAAATCCGAGACGCTGCCCGAATCGTTTATCGCCGGTCTCTGCATGCGACAGATTGTCATTCATGGGCGATCCTTTTCTATCCTTTGGAAATTCATGGAACAGCAAGCTCGACAGCCGGAACCGAAGAGGCATGAAGACCAAGCGCTCCCGTACATTCCGTGATATTGTGAATACTCTGCAGTTCACTCGCTTTGAGCTCCTGAGCCGTGATCACGCTTGTGCTCATCTGCAGTTGCTCTCTGAGTAACTCGTTCTGCATGGCAAGATTCTTGATGGCTATGGTATTATGTGTCTGAAACAGAAATATTATGGTTATGACAAACAGATAGATAAAGGTCCGCAACTGCAGGACATCTCCTATATCAAATCCGAGACGCCGCCTTATGGTGTTGCGGGATCCCTCCGGTGAAGCAGAACCATCGTCCATGGTGCCGGTTTCCGTGTCCGGAACGCCATCATGAGACTGATCGGAACGGGAATGGGTGAATGGCTCTTTTTCAGCACTGTTCGTCATCCCTCCTTTTTTAAGGAATCCGGTAATCATTGAACGAGAAAATCGTTTATCCGTATCATTCTGCATGAAAGCCCCCTGTTGCCAGATTCTCGACAACGCGCAATTTAGCGCTTCGCGCTCTTGGATTTTCCTGAATTTCATTTTCATCGGCTATGATCGGCTTGCGGGTAACAAGACCAAGGACTCCCCTGCTCAGCGGTTCCCGCATGCCAACGCCTTTCGGACCCCAGTCACTTTTTGACTTTTCAACAAAAAATGATTTGACGATCCTGTCTTCAAGCGAGTGATAACTGATAACAGCCATCCTCCCCTGATAATCAAGGCAATCGACACTGTCATGCAGCGCCTGTTTTAGCACCTCAAGCTCCTGGTTTACCTCAATTCTCAGCGCCTGAAAAACACGGGAAAGCGTTTTGATCTGCTTATGCTTATCTCTTTCAGAGCTTCGGATAATTTCAGCAAGCACCTCTGTACCGGTCACCTCTCCTGTTTGCTGACGATATTTGACAATACGCCTTGCAATCATTCTGCTGTGAGGTTCTTCTCCATACCGGAAAAAAAGTCCGGCGAGTTCCCGTTCACTCCAGGTATTGACAATCTCTCCGGCTGTCATTGACGAACACCGGTCCATCCTCATATCGAGCGGGCCTTTCTGCAAATAGCTGAACCCCCGCCCGGGGGTATCAATCTGTGAAGAAGAGACGCCGAGGTCAAGAAGAATTCCAACTGCCTTGCCGGCCAGACCCTTTTGATGGCTTATCTTGCCGAGAATGGCGCGAATGTCGCTGAAATTGCCTTTAACAAGAACCGTTCTCTCTTTATACGATGAAAGCTTCATGCCGGCAGCATGCAGGGCATCATCGTCCTGATCTATTCCGATCAAAAGAGAGTTCTTTTCAAAACCTGCCATTTCGAGCGCTTTCATGATGGCAAGGGAATGTCCTCCGCCACCAAGCGTTCCGTCTATATATATGCCCGGCTTCAAGACCAGAAAATTCGTAATCTGAGCAGCAAGAACCGGCTCATGATAGCAGGGAGGTTTCATCGAAGTCAAAAATATCTCCTGGCCAAGGTGGAAAACCGCTCAGCATTTTCCATGACAACAAGAGAAAGCCGTTCAGGGGCCCAGACAATCATTTTCGTATCAGCTCCGATAATAACGACATCCTTGATAATGCCCGCATGTTCAAGCAATTCTTTCGAAAAAGGAACCCTGCCCTGACGGTCAATCGCAACAACGTCAAGGCTCTCATAGATCATGGTTTTCAGCAATCGCTCTTCAGGATTGAAATCGGAAAGCACCGAAAGACTCTTTTTCATCACATTCCACACATCGGGCTCGTAGAGTTCAATTGAACCATCAGGGGCTTTCATGAGATAGATCATCGCTCCCTGTCCGGTCGATTCCGGCGACATCTCCCGCCGAAACCTCACAGGTATCATAAGCCGGCCTTTCTCATCAAGGGAGTGCCGTTCTTTGCCGATAAATCCTGCCATGAGTGCCCCGTTTCCCCTGCATGAGCGTTAATAAAAAAGCGATACCTCTCCTGTTGGTTATTTTTTCCCATATTTTACCACTTTCCCCCACATAAAATGTATAAAAAAGCAAGCACTAAAAAAATATTAAGCTATTTTATACTTCAGTATGCGGGCAATATTTTAACCGGTTATTTTTGCGCTTCACCTCTTTTTTCTGAGGCTTCAGCGATCCTCTGTTTATCTGTGATCGAGCGGTCTGATGAGCGGCGGACGGAATCCGGACTGATCGGTAAAACGCAAAAGTAATACATCGAGATCCCCTTCATACATGAAACATCACGAGCTGATCATTGATGGCTATAACCTGATGCATAAACAGTTCAGGTCGGTCAGCGCTGAGAACATTGAGGCTTTGAGGAGTAAAATCGAACATGCGCTGCAACGTTTTCAGCTTGAGAACAAGTGCGCTGTCACCATTGTCTATGACGGGAAAAAACATCGTAACGAATCGGTTTCAGGCATTCGACCCCGTATTGTATTTACGGCGTCTTCTGCAAGCGCTGACGAGTGGATTGTTGACTATGTGAAATCATTGAACACAAAAGTAAACAAGATTACTATTGTAAGTTCCGACAATGAGGTTCGTCTGTATGCAAAAGCTTTCGGGGCAAACTGCCTGACCTCAGAGGCTTTTATTGCCATGCTTGAACTGACAAACAGAGTAAAGAAGTCGTCAGCAGAATACCGGGAGTCTGAAGGGTACGAAAAAAACAGGGCCAGGTTCAGCGGGGAATCCCTCAGCGAAAATGAGATCGACGAATGGAAACGCCTTTTCAATGCCGGGAAAGCATAGGCAATCCCCTTCATTTTCTTTATACTTGCTTAAAAAGGGGTACTCTGTTTATTTGTCAGTGAGCGGTTTGCGTATGAGACGGACGGAGTACCGATCATATCTGGATACATTACAAAACAGGGGTACCGAATGGTCGGGACCAACGAAGCAATCGAATCGCGGAATAAACAGGGGTACCTGAACGTGATTTGCTTCTCTTAAACATGACGGCATAATGCACGATCCTTCAAACAACAATACCGGTCACCGTCAGGAACTCGAACAGTGGCGAAAGAAAATCGATGCCCTTGACAGGCAGTTATCGGCGCTTCTCTGCGAGAGGCTCCATTGCGCACAAAACATCAGCACCCTGAAAGCATCCATAGGGGAGCAGGTTCTTCAGCCTGAACGAGAAAAAGAGGTACTGAACAATGTACTTGGTCATGCTGATTCAGAGTCTACAGCTGGTGTACTGGAAAAAATCTATCGCTGTATTATTGAAGAAACCCGCCTTTTTCAGCATGAAAAACAGTGCGGGGAGCAAAACATTCAGCCCTGACAACTCCGGCCACTCACCATGTTATCCGACAAATCATCTGCACAGAAAACATTATTTGCAGGTATCGCGATGCTCTTTCTGTTGCTTTGCGGTATGTTTTTCATTCCGGGTCTGAATACATCCGGAATACCGTCACGACTTGTCGTTCATAAGGGTACGGGATTTATGAGCATTGCCGACAGCCTGTACATGAGCGGAGCCATCAGAAACCGCTGGCAGCTTGTGGTTACCGGAAGATTGATTCCCGGATTGCACAACATCAAACCCGGCAGATATTCCATTCCACCCGGATTATCCAATTTCAGCCTGTTACGGTACCTGCATACACACCATCAGGATGAAGTCCGCATCACCATTCCTGAGGGCCTTGAGCAACGGGAAATTGCAAGGAGAATGGCCGGAAAACTCGACATGGACTCTTCCCGGTTTATGCATGCGGCGAACAATGCCGCAATACTGGCGAAATACCGGATACCGGGCAAAAGCGCTGAAGGCTATCTGTTTCCCGGTACGTATGATTTTGCATGGGGAAGCACACCCGATGAGGTTGTCGGGTTTCTTGTCGGCCGGTTCAGAAGGTTTTATTCCGACTCTCTGCAGCGATCCGCAGCGGCAAAAGGACTGTCGGAGACCAGCCTCCTCACCCTTGCGTCAATCGTTGAGGCGGAAACGCCTCTCGACGAGGAAAAACCTCTTGTTGCCAGCGTCTATCTGAACCGTTTAAAAAAAGGAATGCGGCTGCAGGCTGATCCTACCGTTCAATATGCTCTTGGCGGCGCTCCGCGACATCTTTTCTACAAGGATCTTGCCATTGACTCGCCCTATAATACCTATCGATGGAGCGGTCTGCCGCCAGGACCGATCTGTAATCCGGGTACGGCATCTATTCTTGCCGTTCTCAATCCCGAAGAAACCAGCTTCATCTACTTTGTTGCAACAGGGAAAGGAGGTCACTATTTTGCTGAAACGATCTCCGGGCATCAGGCAAACATCAGAAAATACAAGGCGGCAAAGAATGAGGCATTACCATGATTCCATGAGGAATACGCAACCGGGTATAAGCCGTTCATTGAAATAATTTATATTATCATCATATACATCAGCCGGTTTTCTCTAACTAACCTTACGTTACAATGCAGAAAAAGACCTTGTCTGACATAGCAATCCAAGGCAAACGGATATTAATGCGCGTTGATTTCAATGTTCCTCTTGACGCCAGCAAAAACATTACCGACGATAAAAGAATCGTTGAATCACTCCCCTCCATTCGCAAAGTTCTCGACGATGGCGGGCGCCTGATTCTGATGTCACACCTTGGAAGACCAAAAGGCAAAGTCAACGCGGACTTCTCTCTTGCCCCGGTAGCAAAAAGACTCTCAGAGCTCATCGACACGCCTGTAACGATGGCAAAAGATTCCATCGGAACCGAGGTCATGCAGCAGGTCCTTGCCATGCAGGACGGAGAGGTTATACTGCTTGAAAATCTGAGATTTCATCCCGAGGAAGAGGCCAACGATCCCGACTTTGCCAAAGAGCTTGCCTCTCTGGGCGAGATCTACGTCAATGATGCTTTCGGAACCGCACACAGGGCGCACGCATCAACCGAGGGGATTACCCATTACGTACAGAGTGCTGTTGCAGGCTTTCTTATAGAACGCGAGCTGCTCTATCTTGGAAAAGCCCTTCAGGATCCGTAACGCCCGATTGTAGCCATTCTGGGCGGCTCAAAAATTTCAGGGAAAATCGATGTCCTTGAAAACCTCTTTAAAAAAGTTGATACGGTGCTGATCGGCGGGGCCATGGTCTTTACCTTCTTCAAGGCCCAGGGCTTCGAGGTAGGAAACTCTCTTGTTGAGGAGAGCAAGATTGACCTTGCACTTGAGATCCTTGCCGAGGCAAAAAAAAAAGGGATAAAGCTGCTTCTGCCGGAAGATGTGATCGTTGCCCCCGAAATTTCAGCCGATGCCGGGTTCCATACCGAACTGATATCCGCCATTCCGGAAGGGATGATCGGCGTGGACATAGGACCAAAGACGGCTGAGCTCTACAGCAGGGAGATTCTCTCTGCCCGCACGGTACTCTGGAACGGCCCGATGGGCGTGTTTGAAATTGACAACTTTGCGTCAGGCACTATGGCCGTAGCCAAAGCACTGGCTGACGCCACCGCCAAGGGAGCTATAACCATTGTCGGCGGAGGAGACTCGGCTTCTGCTATCGCCAAAGCAGGACTTGCAAAGGAGATTACACAC
>JAAXUM010000255.1 GCA_013336025.1 Chlorobiaceae bacterium | reverse complement strand
CAAGACTGTTCTGATCCTCTGGTAAACCGGAACGCACCGCAGCAATAGCGGAAAAAACAGGCAATCTGGAAGAGATGGCAAAAGGATTTCTTGACGTATTAAAACAAGCAGGAAGCAAATCCGTTGCCTATGCATCGTTCAGCGGAAAACCAGAGGATCAGAACAGTCTTGCCGAGTCTCTCAGGACACCTCCCGGAACTCTGCTTGACGCACTTTACCTCCCCATGGATTCGCCTGAAATCATTGAAACAACTCTGCTTTTTCTTGAAAAAAACAGAATCGGCTACAAGAGACTTCTCGGTTCAGGGGTCTGGGCAGACAGAAAGGTTGCTGAACGGTTCAGAAAAAAGATTTCAAAAGGAATCACCTTTTTCAACGACTACTCGTTCAGTGGAACACCGACAGAAGTGAGCGAAACAGCAAAAAGCCATCAAGGGTTATGGAACAGTGCACTTTCATCCAATTTCTGGTACGGCTACGATACCATGGATTTTCTCCTGCGTACCATCGATAACAAACCTGATCTTACGCATGGCGAACTTGCAAAAGCAATACAAAATGCGCCTGTCTTCAACGCCCATTATACAAAATACCGGTTTGACGGAACCAATGTCAATCATTACCTCAACGTCAACATGCTTCAACCTGATACTGCCAGATAAACGATCAACGAACAAGCATCAACCATAACTTGAAACCAAACCCGTTCTTTATTATCTTCAAAACTTATAATTTTCTGCTCTTGCAGTTTGCTTTCATTTCCTGTCTCACATTTTAAGATCAGGAACAACGATCCCACTATGCTCATTCATCAGCGTACACTTGAAAAAGAGGTCTCTCTCTGGGGTACCGGCCTGCATACCGGAAAGGAATGCAGAATTACTTTTAAACCTGCCCCGGTAAATTACGGGTATCGCTTTATCCGTTCGGATATTGAAAACAGTCCGGAAAGACCCGCACTTATCGAGAATGTTGTTGATGTGCTGCGCGGAACAACCATCGGCATCAATGGTGTCAATGTTCACACCACCGAGCATGTACTCGCTGCTCTCTACGGTCTTCAGATCGATAACTGCTCTATCGAAATGAGCGGACCCGAACCCCCCGTGATGGATGGAAGCTCCCTGCCGTTTGCCGAGGCTCTGCTCAGTGCGGGTATTGCAAAGCAGGATGAACCAAAAAATTATCTTGTTATTGATGAAACCGTCGAGTTCCATGACACAGTCAACACCGTTGATATCGTTGCCCTCCCGCTCGACAGCTTCAGGATTACCGTGATGGTGGACTACAAAAATCCGGCCCTCGGATCACAGCACTCGGGACTTTTCGACCTTGAAAAAGAGTTTCTCAAAGATTTCGCTCCATCAAGAACATTCTGTTTTCTGAGTGAAGTCGAAACACTCGCCAATCAGGGCATTATAAAAGGTGGCGATGTTGATAACGCCATTGTCATTGTCGATAAATCCATGAACAGTGAGGAACTGCAAAGCCTTGCGGGAAAACTCGATCTTGAGCCTGATCATCTTGCCATAGGTGAAAACGGCATTCTCAACAACAGAGCCTTACGATTTCAAAACGAACCTGCCAGACATAAACTCCTTGACCTGCTTGGCGATATCGCACTGCTCGGCATGCCTTTAAGGGCTCAGGTTCTTGCCGCGCGTCCCGGTCACGCATCAAATGTTGAATTTGTCAAGCAACTGAAAAAATATGCAGACCGAAACAAGCTTGCCCGACAATACCAGCATGAAAAAAAGGCCGGCGTCATCTTTGACATTAACGCAATTCAGAACATTCTGCCTCATCGTTATCCCTTTCTCCTGATTGACAAGATTGTTGAGTTCAAGCTTGACGAGAAAATCGTATCCATCAAGAATGTGACCATGAACGAGCCCTTCTTTCAAGGCCACTTTCCGGGAAATCCCGTTATGCCCGGCGTGCTGATCATCGAAGCCATGGCTCAGACCGGAGGCATCATGATGCTTAACGGAACGGAAAATATCCAGGAGATGCTTGTGTATTTCATGGGAATTGACAAAGCCCGTTTCCGCAAACCGGTTCTGCCGGGAGACACGCTCGTTATTGAAGCAGTTATGACCAACAAGCGAAGAAGTGTCTGCCAGTTTGACGCAAAAGCCTATGTCCGCGGTGAGCTTGTCTGCGAAGCGTCACTCATGGCTACGGTAATGCCAAAAACAAAGTAAACAGCAGTGCTGCCCTGCTTGCTGAAATGCAGGGCAGCGCATGCATGTTTATAAAAAAACAGCCGCAAACATCTCACCACCCTCACAGTGACCCTGCTTTTCAACACCATTTCAACACCTCGCCAACAAGCTGTCAACAAGTTATCAACAGTTACGAAAAGAGGACATAATGCCCGTTAACCTGTATAACCTGCTTTAATAATAGCCTTTACATAAAACGATCGCAAAATCATTTTTTATTGTAAACAATCATGAACAATCCCAAAGAAAAAAACATGGTTGAACAGATTATGATATCGCAGGGTATACCCGAAGTGCACTGCTGTCAGTCACTTCGGGTAAGCAAGAAAGGTAAAAACGTACCGAAACGAATAAAATAACTGGCGGTGATGAGCAAGCAGAAGAATAACAAAGGCTCAACATGAGGCATTGATGAACATCTATGCCTTGTAGTCAAGACCTTTCTGAATTCTGTAAAACCTCAGGCAGTATTCAATAAAAGAGTAAAAAAGCATCACTACAGAGAGATACATGAAACTCTCCTTAACCGCGTAACGCTCAAAAAACGGATGAGGAACAACCATGGCAATAAACATCATCGAAAGAAACCCGACAGCCCACTTTCCTGGCCAGAGAGAGGTCGTAACAACACTATGACGAAACTTGACATAAGCTGCCCCGAGAAAAATGAGCGCATCACGACTCACGACAAACAGCACAAACCAGAGCGGCAGCTGGCCGATCCATAAAAAATAGAGCGCGACACTTGCAAGACAGAGTTTGTCGGCAAGCGGATCGAGAATCTTGCCCATTTCCGAAACTTCGTTTGTCCAGCGGGCAGTCTGTCCATCAAACCAGTCACTGAGAACTGCAATAATCATAAGGGTAACCGATACTGTCAGATTTCCAGTATGGAAATAGTACAGAAACCAGGGAATCAGCAGTATTCTCAGGAAACTGAGGGAATTCGGCAGGTTGAAGATTTTCCCGTTCACAACGTATAAGGATTAATTCATAGAGTAACACTGTTCCGGTTCCATCCACCTGACAAGACCTGAACGTAATGAAACACATCCCGACCTCTTTACATGAAGCTACCTGACAAGCATTTCCGGAAAAGCACGAACAAAACCAGTCCAGCTTTTACTTCCAGCCAGCGTACCAGGAGGCTGATCCTGCGTTACCCGGC
>JAAXUM010000254.1 GCA_013336025.1 Chlorobiaceae bacterium | reverse complement strand
TGTCAGGGAGATCGTTACCGTTTCACGAAAAGCCCAGCGCGAACTGCATCGCATGAAGGGATTGCTCCGATTCGAAAAGCTTTGTGACGGAGCATATCTGGCCAGAATGGAGCCCGATCACAACATTCTGCAGCCGCTTGCAGGGCATTTCAGCCGTAGGCTCAGGGCTGAGGACTGGTTCATCTACGATGTCCGGCGCCGCATTGCCGCCCGCTGGAACAGCGGCAAGCTGCTGTTCGGCGCTATCGAGCAGTTTATCGCTCCCGCTCTCTCGGAAGAGGAACTGCGGGTACAGGCCCTCTGGCAAGCCTTTTTTAAAACCATCGCCATTCCCGACCGCAAAAACTCCCGTCTCCAGAAATCCAACATGCCCATGAAGTACTGGAAGTACCTTACCGAAAAGCAGGAAGAGTGATGACAGTTTGCGATTTATGAGCATGATCAATGCATCTGTCTGGTGAACGTCAGTGATAACCTGTCACTCGTGATCTCTCTTTTAGGCAGGTTCGATGGTCAGGCGTTCATGTTGCCTCTGATGCCGGTTTTAGCGAAATGCTTTCCTTGATACGTTTGAGCGGATCAGCCGGCTATCCATGCAAGAGATGATCAGCTTCAGTCCCGCATATCCAGCTTCAACAGGGCAGTCGAGAAATTGAGCCAGATAGTCTGTGGCATTTTTCCCGGTGCAGTGGCAGGGGACGATTTGCCTGATGTCGTACTGTTTCAGCTCTTTAACGGTTTTTTCGAGCCGTTCGGGCGAAGCGGTAGAGAGGTGAAAGCCGCCGATGAGGGCGGCGATCCGCTTTTCTCCGGTAAATTCGACGATGGAGCGGATCGTGTTGATCAACCCTGCGTGACAGCACCCGGTTACGATGATCAAGCCGTTTTCACTCTCAATCCAGAGCGAAAGGTCGTCGTCGATAAGGTCAGGTTGTTTGCCGTTTGTGTCAAGAAAAAACGGGCCTCCCGGATCCTCAAAAGAGGTTAATCTCGGTATCGGTCCTGTCAAGCCGATGCCGGAACAGAGCATTGTCGGTTTGATGACCCGGTGAATCTGTTGTTGCGGCAGGTTGAAGATTGCCGAACGCGCATGATCGGGCATCGATGTCGGCTTTGCCGTTTCATTACGGATGCTGTACCGTTCCTTAAATGCTGCAGGATGGAGATAAACGTTCGCATTCGGTGCAAGAGAGAGAACATCGGCAACTCCTCCCGTGTGGTCGTAGTGTCCGTGGCTCAGAACAAGCATTTCCGTTAGTGACAGATCAACTCCGAGAGATCCGGCATTGTATAGCAGCGTGTTATCACAGGCGGTATCGAAGAGAATGGTTGCATGCTCTTTTTCAATAAAAAAAGAGAGGCCATGTTCTGCTCTGAGGTCTTGAACGGCACAATTATCGGCAAGTAGAGTGATCGATGTTGATCTCAACGGCATGGGTGAATTATTTTCTGCTATGATTACAGCCCTACCCGGAGCCCGAGCATGACATTGTGGCTGTCAATACTGAGTTTCTCATGGTCGAATTCTGCGTCTGAAGCCATGAAATAACGATATTTCAGATCGATTTTCACGAATGGGGCGACACTGAATCCTGCGCCGGCCCCAACCTGCCCGGCCAGAACAGTGCTTGAATCATCATCAAATCCAAAACCGTCAGCTTTGGCACTCGCTACTCCAGCACCTGCGGTAAGGAAAGGTGTTACCGGACTCATGGGCAGTTTCAAATCAACATATCCATTAACCATAAAGGTCAGTATCGAAACGTTAAGGTTATCAATGTTCTTGACACCGTTTTTCTGATAGCCAGCCTCACCTTCAAATCTGATTTTTCCGCTCTCAAGACCAAGAGCACCGGTTAAGGCATATCCCGGATCATAGCGCATTGCTGTTCCCGGAAGAGTCTCTGTTTGCGAATTTCCCATGATAGCCACTCCTGCCGAGGCGCTTGCATAAGGCGTTGCCGCCTGTGCAAAAGAAGCTGCTGACAGAAGTGTAAACATACCGGCAAGAACTCCCTTTATCATGTTCATTGTTCAGTTCTCCATGTGAAAAGTTGTAGGGTATATCGTTATAAGTCAAAGTAACCCAAGTCAGTTGATTTCGACAAACTGTTTCTCATCATTACGCTCAATCAGATGGTGGTTTGAGGGATTATACCAACTGAATTGATTACCTTCAAGAAAGAATTTCAGCATAAACTCAACATCAAGGGATGGTTGCCATGAAAAAAAAAGGATCTGTTGCCGGTATGGTGCTCTGCCTGTCAATTGTGGTCAGTGGCCCGGTTTTTGGTGAAAAAGCCCCTTCCGCTGTTCATGGAAAGGCACTGTTCAACAGCACATCGCTTGGAGGAGCAGCAAATACCAGAACATGTAATGCCTGTCATCCCGACGGGCGCGGGCTTGAGCGTGCAGGAGGTAACCCTGAGCTTTCAAGAGTGATCAATACCTGTATTACCGGGCCTCTGAAAGGCTCGAAACTTGAACCGGGCTCGATTGAGATGCAGTCACTTCTTCTTTATATCAAGTCACTTAAACAGTAATCATCAGAGCGAATCATGCAAAAAGACACGATCAGCATTCTCGGTTGCGGCTGGCTTGGAATGCCGCTTGCCAAAGCACTCATTGCACAGGACTATCCGGTCAAGGGATCAACCACAAACGAGGAGAACCTCGAGGCAATGAGAGATGCTGGCATCGAGCCATATCTGCTATGCCTCGACCCTGAGGTGAACGGGGAGGATATCACTGATTTTCTGCAAAGCGAGATTCTTATTGTCAATATTCCTCCCGAACGGCGTGATGATATCATTGAGTACCACATTGAGCAGTTTTCTTCGCTGATCGATGCTCTCGGACAGTCGCCTGTTCGTTCGGTGCTTTTTGTCAGTTCGACATCGGTTTATCCCGCATTGGGGAGAGAGGTTACCGAAGAGGATAGCGTTGAACCCGAAGCCCTTTCCGGCCAGGCGTTACTGCATGTTGAGGAGATGCTGATGCAGGAGACCGGTTTTCAGACAACGGTGGTGCGTTTTGGCGGTCTTATCGGATATGATCGCAATCCTGAAAAAAATCTTGCCCGCATGACGGAAGTAAAAGATCCCGATCAGCCCATGAACCTCATTCATCGCGATGATTGCGTAAGGATTATCATGGAGATCATCCGCTTGCAGCAGTGGGGTGAAGTGTTCAACGCCTGCTGTCCGGTTCATCCTCTCAAGCGCGATTACTATCGACGTGCTGCTGAAGTTTCAGGGATTCCCCTACCTCCTTTTTGTTCCTCTGATGGTCAATCTCCATATAAACTGGTAAACAGCGACAAGCTTCAGGGGGCTCTCAATTACACCTTTCTCTATCCCGATCCGGTCGCTCAACTCGGGTAAGGAACGGAGTCGAT
>JAAXUM010000253.1 GCA_013336025.1 Chlorobiaceae bacterium | reverse complement strand
TGAGTGCATCGATCACCTGATCGACAACGAGATAAAAACCAAGGGAGAGTACCAGCTTACCGATGCACTGCAACTCATGATTGAACGGGGTGAACCGTTTACAACATTTCCTGTTGAAGGATGGTATGACTGCGGTAAACCTGAAACGCTTCTCTCTACCAATGAAACCCTGCTGCAGAAAACTGTGTCAGGAAAAATATTTCCGGGGTGTGTGATCAACGAACCGGTATACATAGCCGACAGCGCCACTCTTGAAAATGCCATTATCGGCCCGAACACCTCTGTCGCCGAAAATGCCGTCATTTCAAATGCCATCGTAAAAAACTCCATTATAGGCGATGAGGCCCGGGTTTCCGGTGTGATGCTCACGCAATCGATTGTCGGCAACAACGCATGCATCAACGGGTCCTTCAATGAAATCAATATTGGCGACTATTCGGAAATAATGATTGGATAACACCCTCTTGCAAGTCAGCGGGCGAATGCTTACATTTTGACTTTATTTTTGTTCGGCATCCCCATTACCTATGGACACGGTGCCCCGGACTCAGAAAAAACCCTTTTTTGAGTCTGCCGGGAAAGGTTTTCCGTGTCCAGGTCGTTTTCAGGTAACATCCTCCAGCGAAAAATCTTTCTCTTTTAACCCGGGTTTTTTTCCTGTTGATTCCTGTTGTTCGTTTAACCAAAACTTGTTCAAAAAAATGTCACAATCAAGGTATTTTTTTACTTCAGAATCCGTCTCGGAAGGACATCCTGACAAAGTATCCGATCAGATTTCCGATGCTGTACTTGATGAGTTTATTCGTCAGGATCCGGATTCACGCGTTGCCTGTGAAACATTCGTCACCACCGGACAGGTGATTGTAGGGGGAGAAGTAACGACCAAGGGTGTTGTTGACGTTCAGACTATCGCACGCAAAGTCATCACCGAAATCGGCTATACAAAAGGCGAATACATGTTTGACGCGCACTCATGCGGCGTTCTCTCTGCACTTCACAGCCAGTCACCGGATATCAACCGTGGCGTTGACCGCAAGGAAGAGATTTCTGACGAACTTGACAGAGTCGGAGCCGGTGACCAGGGAATGATGTTCGGGTATGCATGCACTGAAACACCTGAACTGATGCCTGCCGCTCTCCAGTTCGCCCAGCAGCTTGTCAAGAAACTTGCTGAAATCCGCAAGGAAGGAAAAATCATGACCTACCTTCGCCCTGACGCCAAAAGCCAGGTAACGCTTGAGTATGTGGATGAACAGGTCAAACGGGTTGATGCCGTTGTCGTATCAACACAGCACGATCCTGAACCTGAAGGTGTAAGCGAAGCCGAATGGCAGGCAATCATCAAAAAAGATATCATCGAGAATGTCATCAACGTGGTTATTCCCGCAGCGCTGCTTGATGAAAAAACAAAACTGCATATCAACCCGACCGGACGTTTTGTCATCGGCGGACCACACGGTGATACAGGCCTTACCGGACGCAAAATCATTGTCGATACCTACGGCGGTGCAGCTCCCCACGGCGGCGGCGCATTCAGCGGCAAAGACCCTTCGAAAGTTGACCGCAGCGCAGCATACGCATCGCGTCACGTTGCAAAGAACATCGTTGCAGCAGGCCTTGCCGACAAATGCACCGTTCAGGTCTCCTATGCTATTGGTGTTGCCCAGCCGGTTTCGATCTATATCAATACTCACGGCACAGCAAAACATGGACTCACCGATGCGGAAATCCAGGAGAAGGCTGAAGTCATCTTCGATCTTCGTCCCGCATCGATCATCAAACGTTTCGGCCTCAACAAACCTGAAGGCTGGTGCTACCAGGAAACCGCTGCTTATGGCCATTTCGGTCGCGAAAACTTCCCATGGGAAAGAACCGAAAAAGTCGAAGAGCTGAAAAAAGCACTTAATGTAGCGTAAACAATCAGGGTGCCTCTATGTATTGTCCGCGGAAACGCGGTTCAGATACATGGAGGTATCCGTCTCTCTGAACCATTTAACAATCATGGCGAAATGACCATTGAAGCTGAACTGCTTGCTTATAAAGTTGCGGATATGTCTCTTGCTGACTGGGGTCGCAAAGAGATAGATATCGCAGAAAAAGAGATGCCGGGTCTCATGGCTACCCGAAAGAAATATGCGGGCCAGAAACCCCTGAAGGGCGCAAGAATTGCCGGATCCCTGCACATGACCATCCAGACCGCAGTGCTGATTGAAACCCTCGTTGAGCTTGGCGCTGATGTGCGCTGGGCAAGCTGCAATATCTTTTCCACACAGGACCACGCCGCTGCCGCGATTGCCAAAGCAGGTGTCCCGGTTTTCGCATGGAAAGGCGAAACTCTTGACGAATACTGGTGGTGCACCCGGCAGATTCTTGAATTTGAAGGCGGCAAAGGGCCTAACCTTATTGTTGACGATGGCGGTGACGCAACGCTGATGATCCACCTCGGATACAAAATCGAGAACGATCCGGCACTGCTCGACAAAACACCGGGCAACATTGAAGAAAAAGCGCTTTTCCAGCAACTTCGCGATGTCTATGAAGAGGACAAGCAGAGATGGCACAACGTTGCGGCAGAAATGAAGGGTGTCTCTGAAGAGACCACCACCGGCGTACACCGTCTCTACCAGATGATGGAAAAAGGCGAACTGCTGTTTCCAGCCATCAATGTGAACGATTCAGTAACAAAATCAAAGTTCGACAACCTCTATGGCTGCCGCGAGTCACTTGCTGACGGCATAAAACGCGCGACTGATGTCATGGTTGCCGGAAAAGTGGTTGTTGTGCTTGGCTATGGTGATGTAGGTAAAGGTTCCGCCAGATCCATGCGGGCTTATGGCGCAAGGGTCATCGTTACTGAAATCGATCCGATCTGTGCCCTGCAGGCCGCCATGGAAGGCTATGAGGTCAGCACCATGGATGAAGCGGTCACTGAAGGCAATATCTTTGTCACCACAACAGGCAACAAGGATGTCATCACACTGGAGCACATGAAACAGATGAAGGGTGAGGCTATCATCTGCAACATCGGACACTTCGACAACGAAATCCAGGTCGAACCACTCAACAACTATGCTGGCGCAACCAAGCTCAACATCAAGCCACAGGTTGACAAATACACTTTTGAGGACGGGCACGCCATCTATCTGCTTGCCGAAGGAAGACTTGTCAACCTTGGCTGTGCCACAGGGCATCCATCGTTTGTGATGAGCAACTCCTTCACCAACCAGACGCTCGCCCAGCTGGAGCTCTGGACTCGCGACTATGCCATCGACGTCTATCGTCTGCCGAAACAGCTTGATGAAGAGGTTGCAAGACTGCACCTTGAGCAGCTTGGAGTCAAACTGACCACGCTGACCAATGAACAGGCTGAATACATAGGCGTCCCTCTTGAAGGACCCTACAAACCTGA
>JAAXUM010000252.1 GCA_013336025.1 Chlorobiaceae bacterium | reverse complement strand
TGCCGCAACGGCAAAGCACTTTCCGGGTCATGGTGACGTCACCGTTGACAGCCACCTTTCACTGCCTGTACTGAATGCCGACCGTGCCCACCTTGATGCATATGAACTCCAGCCATTCAAAGCAGCTATCGACCAGGGTGTCATCAGTATCATGACCGGTCACCTTGCCGTACCGAAACTTACCGGCACCATGGAACCGGCATCAATTTCAAAAACCATTGTCACCGATCTTCTTCGCAGAAGTCTCGCTTTCAAAGGGTTGATCATTACCGATGCCATGAACATGAAAGCTCTTTACAACGGAAACAACGTGGCTGAAATATCAGTAAAAGCTGTTCAGGCCGGCAATGATCTGCTTCTGTTCTCCCCTGACCCGGAACTTGCTCACAACGCGATTCTTGGCGCCGTCGAAAACGGAGTCATCCCGCAAGAAAATATCGACGCCTCAGTCCGGCGAATTCTGCAGCTCAAGCACTGGCTTGAAATCGAACACAGAAAAACTGTTGACCTGAATGCCGTTATGAACAATATCAGCCCTACTGCACACCGCGACCTTGCTGAGAAAATCACAAAGCAATCCATTACGGTTGCCCGGAATGCCAACAACTCTATTCCCCTGAGAATCAGCTCTTCCTCCGGCAACATCCTGAGCATTATCCTGCAGGACAAATCAAACAGCGAAACCGGCCGACACTTAATCGATGAAATCAACCGATACTATCCTGCCACCCATCTGAGAATCGATCCAAAAAGCGATGACCAGACCTTTACCACAGCTCTTGCATTGGCATCACAGGCACCGGCAGTCATTATATCCTCTTATGTTCAGGTCTTTTCAGGTTCCGGAACACTGAAACTCACCCTGAAACAACAGGAATTCATTCACCGTCTTGTGCAAACACTCTCTCCCGGCAAACCACTGATCTTCATCTCATTCGGCACACCCTATCTGATCAATGCCTTTCCTGAAATACCCACTCACCTGTGCACCTATGCAGCAAACGAAACAAGTGAAACCTTTGCCGTCAAGGTACTGCGGGGAGAGCTGAGTCCAACGGGAACGCTGCCGGTATCGCTGCAGAGAACCACCCGATAGGTAATAGGGAATCAACCACTCAAGTTTATCTGAAAACAATTATGGGAAAAACTGTTCGTGACGAATCGACAGCAAGTGCCTACTGGGCCGCAGTAAATACCTTTTGCGCCCTTAAAGATGTTCATGTCATCGCTGATGCTCCGGTAGGCTGCTATAACCTGGTCGGTGTAGCCGTAATGGACTATACCGACGCTGTTCCTTACCTTGAAAATTTCACTCCGACAAGTCTTACCGAAAAAGAGATCGCATCGTGCGGGAGTTCGGAAGCAGTTCAGGAGATCATTGAAAAGCTCTCTGCCCCCGACAGGCAATTGATTCTCATCTCAAGCGCAGAAAGCGAAATGATCGGCAGTGACCACGAACGCATGCTTAAGATGAAGTTTCCCGATGTCCGCTACTTCTCATCAAATTCCCTTGGAGAAAATGAATGGCAGGGACGCGACCGGGCATTACGATGGCTCTTTGAACAGTTCGACAACAGAAAACCTGCTGAAGTCGAATCGGGAACCGTCAGCATCATCGGGCCCACATACGGCTGCTTCAACAGCCCCTCCGACCTTGCAGAACTGAAGCGACTGATTGCCGGCGCCGGAGGAAAACTTAAACATGTCTATCCATTTGAAAGCACGCTCTCTGATATCTCGGATCTGAAAAATTCCGAAATCATCGTCGTCATGTACAAGGAGTTCGGCAGTGAACTTGCCGAACTGCTCGGACGTCCTGTCATCTATGCCCCTTTCGGAATTGAGGAAACAAAAAACTTCATTCAATCGATCGGCACCATCACCGGAAAGCAGGAGCAGGCAGATAGTTTTCTTCGCCAGGAGAAGCATACAACGCTGCAGCCGATCTGGGATCTCTGGAGAGGGCCACAGGCAGAATGGTTTCCGACCGTACGTTTCGCAGCAGTCACAGGCAAAACCTATGCAAAAGGGCTTGAAACCTTCCTCGCTCATGAAATGGGCATGCAGTGCCTCTTCAGCATCGACGGCGCCGAAGCTGACAACAATATGATCAGAGAGGAACTCCGACAAAAACAGCCCCAATTTCTCTTTGGACGTATGCCGGATAAAATTTATCTGGCTGAAACTTCTGCCTCCACACGCTTTATTCCGGCATCATTCCCCGGGCCTGTTGTTCGCAGATCTCTCGGAACCCCGTTCATGGGCCACAGCGGTGCAGTCTGGCTCCTGCAGGAAATCGTCAACGCACTTTACGATATGCTCTTCAACTTTCTGCCCATTCAGCGACGTACCGAACCGGCTGAGATCCCCACAGTAAAAATCTCCTGGAGCAGTGATGCTGAAGCCATGCTGCAGGAACTGGTAAAAAAAGCACCTTTCATCAGCCAGATATCTTTTGGAAGAGAGCTGAAAAATCGCGCTGAACTGCTTGCCACACATCGAGGGAACGATACCGTTACCGTCGAACTTTTACAGCAGTTGAAATGATTTGGAACATTTTGAATTTATTTGTATAGTTAAGCTCAACTTTTTCGGATTCGGGGATAGCAGTGTAAACTGATCAGCCCTCCCGACCGGACGATACCAACAACAAGTGGCTGTTTATCCCTCTCCATAAAAAGGAGAACCACTGCCTTGCAGCATATGTTGCGGCAGCGGATTGAAACGACAAGCAACAAGATGTCTGACAATCAGGAACAAAAAGCTTTATTAGCTATTACCCTGCCCGACGGGAGCATACGCTCTTTCCCTTACGGCAGCACGGGATTGGATATTGCCCTTTCAATCGGGCGCAAACTGGCACAGGACGCACTTGCGATTACCTTTGAAGGCAAAGCGCTTGAACTCGACACGCCCCTGACCGAAAGCGGGCGCCTGGAAATACTCACATTCGACAGCCCTGAAGGCAAAAATATCTTCTGGCACAGTTCAAGCCACCTCATGGCCCAGGCCATTGAAGAGCTTTTTGCCGGCACCAGATTCGGAGCCGGACCAGCCATTGAGCAGGGCTTTTACTACGACATCTCTTCCGAGCACCGGTTTCACGAAGAAGATCTTCGCGCCATTGAGCAGCGCATGATCGAGATAAGCAAACGAGAGATCAGGATCAAGCGCAGAGAGATGAGCCATCAAGAGGCCATAGAGTTTTTCAAAACCGTCAGGAATGACCCCTACAAGGTTGAAATTCTTGAATTTATATACTCTTATGAAAGCAATAAGGGACAATGGGTAAAATTAAAGTACTGGTGGAAAGAGGGGTATACTTTAGTGAATAACCTGCATATTGAAGAGCTTCAGCCTGAAAAGGACGTTAATAATTACAGAGGGAAAGTGTATGTAATTTTACACAAAGA
>JAAXUM010000251.1 GCA_013336025.1 Chlorobiaceae bacterium | reverse complement strand
CGTGCTCGATGACCTCTGTCAGAACTATGAAACGGAAGCGCCTGCCCTCAAGGCTACTAAAATCGTTGACCCCGACGCACTGATAGTAGGAGCCGTATGTCTCGGTCGCACGGCGGACTGAGACGGCGGACAAATCGGCTCCCCTAGCATCGTAACCCGCAGCATGCAGGGCATAGGTAAGGTAACCGAGTCCGCAGCCGACTTCAAGAACAGGGTCCCCTTTTTTCGCAAGGAGCTGCAGCCGGTTAATAACAAAGGCATACTCGTCGCCGAGATCGGCCATGACGTCGAGCGGCCGTTCTGCCGAAAGGATCCGCTGCGACAGGGCATGATACTTGTCGTACCCGGCAATGTACTCCGCATCACTGTAAATTGCGTCATAATCCTTTTGCTCGACAAAAAGAGGATAGACAAACGAAACAAGGCATTGCGCACACGAATAAATATCGTATGTACTCCTGAAAACATAGCTAGGATGCCCCTGATATACAAGTGCCGTCCTGCCGCCGCAAACCGGACAGCAAGTTTCATGTACAGCCATAGATTGCTTCTTTTTTTTCATTTATGAGGGTCATGAGCCGTCCCCCGCAGGGTTACCCGGTAGCTCTTTTATACCGGTTAAGCAGATACCCCTTGACCTTTACAAACAGCACAACCCAGTAGAGTGGATCGACGGCCAGCCAGAACAGGTTCCTCAACAGCAGGTTGTCGATCAGCAAAAACCTGGTTTTGGTTTTTTCAATTGAATAGTTCATCACCCTGATATGCCAGTACAGCAGGAACTTCCTTTCTTTTTTCAACAGGGGCAGAACGACATCCCTGCTGAACTGCAGCACCTGATCTGAATGGCGATGGTCGGAAGCGCTCATGATACTGCCCTGATGGGAACGATATCTGACAACCGGCCTGTCAAGAAAATAAAACATATAGCCCTGATGAGTAACCTTTATATACAACGGCACATCTTCCACTATTGAATAGCGCTCGTCAAACCCCCCCATAGCTTCCAGTGTGGATTTTTTCAGGAACAGCGCGGGAGCGGGAATGGAACAATTGTCACGCAACAGGGCATTGAACTGCAGCGAGGATGTTCTTTTTTTCAGCTTATAAGAAGCATAAATAGGCTTGCGCTCACCCTGTTCGTCAAAAGGAATCACCCCGCCGGATATGAAACAAGCCGCAGGGTTGGTCTCAGCAAAAAGCACCAGTTGCTCGATGCAATCATCGAGCAGAATATCGTCTCCGGCAATAAATTTGATCCAATCACCGCTTGCCCGCCGCATCCCCCTGTTGCAGTTTGCCGGCACACCGTTGTTGACTGGAGTGACAACGACATCAACATCGCTGAACCTGCTTTTATTTTCAGCCAGCCACTCGCGACAAATCCTGACGGTATCGTCACGGGAACAATCATCGGTCACGATCATTTCGATATCCGGGTATGTCTGACGCCTTACACTCTCAAGGGTATCTATCACGAATGGGGCCGAGTTGTAGGTAACTACCACCACCGAGACTGTTCCTGTGGTGTTTCCGCTCATGTGACTCATGTTTGAAACGATCGGTTATTTGATAAACTTCCGGAAAATCTGTTTGATATCGACAACCTTCTTCAGCCCGTTGTATGAAAGCGTGGCGGCGAGGAGAACGAGAACGGAACCTGTAGCGTAACTTATTAGAACGGGGAAAAATCGCACATTCAGAAAAGCAAGTACCACAAGAAAAAAGTATGAGGCGATATACCTGACATTCTTCTTGCCCCACCTGAATCCGCTCATCAAATCGGCCATGAACAGCAATACTCCGATGGCGATCAGATAGGCGAAGAAAAACGCAATACCCGCAGCTTCGAGACCGAACCGGTTCCAGGAAAAGTAGAGCAGCAAAAAGTAAAAAACATACCAGAGGCTCTCACTGATGACATACATCAATCCCTTGGCTTTCGCCAAAATCACGAACCCTATAGGCCAGGCAAGAATCCTGATAAAATCCCCCATAAGCTGCCACTGAAGTATCTGTACCGACGAAGAGAACTTGTCGGTGTAGAACAACGAGATCATGAGGGGAACAAAAGTGATCATGCCGATAATCACCGGAGATACGAGCAGCAGCACGACCTCCGTCTGCTCGTTCAGCAGACGGTTCACCGCATCGTTGTCTTTGTTGACCTCGCTCAGCCGAGGGAAAAAGTCGGACCACATGGTGCTGAGCACCATCCCGAGGTATACCGATGAAATCGACCATGCCGACTGGAACTGCCCCACTGCCTCGAGACCCGACTGGTTTGAAATGAACACCCGTACATAGTACATGATGCCTGCAGTGATAAAACCGCTCACAACACCGAAAAAGCCCAGCCTGATCATGCCGTACCCCTCGGTAAAGGTCTGCTTCCAAGTAACCGTGACTTTCCGTATGCTGATTTTGTGCGCATACCACCATGCAACGCAGAACGCTGCAAATGCATTTAAAACCAGAGCCGGAACAATGCCATCTTTGCCGAAAAAGAAATAAAGCGGCACTGAAATGCAGAACCCCAGCACAACTCCGAATATGTTAACTTTCGAAATTGAGGCGATCTGCCGAAAACCGTTGAGAACTGCTTGCTGCCCTCCGCTATGGGCAGCAAGCAGCAGGGTGAGCGACAGTATTGCCATGCCGATCGCATGATCGTTATCGCCGAAAGCCTGCCGGCTTAACGGAGCGGAAAAAACCAGAACCGTCACCATGCCGAGCAGACCGGTTATCCAGATCCACCTTTTAAGGACGGCAAAAGTCCTGCCTATCCTCTCTTCATCGCCTGTTCCATGCGCTTCGGCGACATCGCGAATCGCGCTGAAATGGATACCCAGGCCGGTGACCGCCTGGATGATCTCGACAGAGGCCTGATACACGCCGATGATGCCGACACCCGCAGGCCCGAGCAGAACTGCAACGATCTTTGTCCTGAGAATACCGACGAGGACACTGATTACCTGGCTACCGCCGATGATGCCGGTTGACTTCAATATCTGTTTATGGGAAGACTCCTTGCTCATGCAGCAGATGGTTACGCTTTGACGTTCGGACCTTCCTGGCATCCGAATCTGTTCATGCATGCGCAAACCGACGAAACGGCATCGCTGTCAAGAACCGGACTGATCGGAAGACTGAGTACTTCGCTATGGATAGATTCTGTAAGAGGCAGGGAAAGGGCCCCCCATTGTCGGTATGCATCCTGCTTGTGCGGCGGAACAGGATAATGAACAAGCGCCTGCACTCCGTTGTCTTCAAGGTGACGGAGCAGGCTGTCGCGCTCGCCTGAACGAATCACGAACAGATGCCATACATGTGATGTGTCATCGGCAATGGGGCTGATTTCACCCGATGCCGGAAGAAACAGACCCGGATGACGGATATTGTCGCAATAATAACCTGCTATCTCG
>JAAXUM010000250.1 GCA_013336025.1 Chlorobiaceae bacterium | reverse complement strand
CCTCTGTAGTGCAGATGGCCATTGTCGCTGTCATTCTGTACCTTGCCATAGATATAAAACTCAAAATCCATGAACGGAGAGACGAAATCCGAAACATCCGGAACCTCTTCAAAAGGCAGATAGACAAGAATTTTCCGGCGGTTGACAATCGGAAGCTTCTGCTCATAGAGGCTTTCCGGTATGACCGGCGGAAAAATCGGCTGATCGAAATCACTCCAGTGCAGCCCGGCATTGTAACGGGCAGGTGCAAAATTAAGCAGCGTATATTTTTCGAAAATACTCCCTCTCACGACGGGAATATCAAACCTGAAGGCATATTGATGACCAAATCCTACACTCGGAATATTGCGGATTCTTGCCGCCAGGGAGGTAATCGGCTCAAAATCAGTGATGATCAAGTCAGTCCCTTCTGTATCAAGGGTAAAAACATCAGCCATCAGCCTTGTAAAGTCAAGCTGAAACATTGTTTCAATGTAGTTCATCCTGCCCTTGTAGGTTACCAGCGTCATTCCCTTCATAACCCGGTATGGCTCAAAGACCTCTATCTCCCTGAGATCCTCCGCCTTTCTTCCGCTGATAATAACGTTAACGTCATGACCATCAGCTTTCAGTCGCCTTACCAGCTCCCTGCTCCGGCTGATATGCCCGTTTCCTGTACCCTGAACTCCAAAAAGGATCTTCATATTGCTGAACTTGTTTGCAAAAAAAACAACAGCCTGATCATAACACCCTGAGATTTGCATACTGAACCATCAGCGTTTTCTCACCTGCATTGCGAAACCTGATAAGCGCTTTCTGGCCTGCACCTCGTCCCTGAACATCAAGCACCGTTCCCTGGCCGAAAACCGCATGATGCACTGTCGAACCTTCCCGAAGTCCGTTTTCCCGAGGCTTCTGTGAAAGACCGGGCACTGTTCCGGCTGGAGAGACTCCTGACGACCGGTGTCGATAACCGCCGGATTCCTGGACGGCATGTCGGCTTCCCTCCCGCTCTTTTCTGTCAGCAAGAACAGCTCCGCTTTCACTCTTGACGATTGATGAATCAATTTCGCTGATAAACATCGATTTCAGACAATACTGTGGCTGGCCATAGAGATAACGTGTCTGTGCCCATGAAAGAAAAATCTTTTCCTGGGCTCTGGTCATGGCAACATAAAACAACCGCCGTTCCTCTTCAAGCTGTTCAGGTTCATAACAGTTCAGCGGAAAAAGCCGCTCTTCAAGTCCGGTTATAAAAACAACAGGAAACTCAAGTCCCTTCGATGCATGAACCGTCATCAGTGAAACATAGTTATCGGAATCCTGCGATTCATCGTAGTTTGATGCAAGCGATATTGTTTCAAGAAAATCACCGAGAGAGCCCTGATCAGGATTATTGTCTGAAAAATCTCTTGCCATCGAGAGCAGTTCCTGAAGATTTTCATGCCTCGCCAGAGATTCCGCAGTGTTTTCCTCCTTGAGCAGCAGGGGAATCGATGTCAGACTGAACAGTTCCGTCAATACAGCATAGACCGTACCCGTTGCGGCAAGCACCCTCAGTGCTTCAATAAGCGAACTGAAGCTTTTAAGAGAGTTTACAAGACGCGACTGAAAATGCCCTTCATCCGCACGGGTTATCGCTTCGTACAGCGTTATACCCTCTGTATCGGCAAACTCCCGAAGTTTTCCGATACTTGTATCGCCGATTTTTCTCGGAGGAAAGTTGATAATTCTCAAAAGCGACTCACTGTCACGATCATTGAGAAGAAAACGAAGATAGGCAACCGCATCCTTGATCTCCTTGCGCTTGTAAAAAGAGACGCTGCCGAAAATCTTGTAGGGAATCCGGTTCTGGCGCATGAGATCCTCAAGCACCCTCGACTGGGCGTTTGTTCGGTAAAAAACCGCGAAACTCCGAAACTCGCAGCCTTTTTCAATGCGGATCGAGTGGATATATTCCCCGACCTTTTCAGCCTCATGTCGTTCATTGCGGGCCTCGATAAGCGTCAGTGGATCACCCGCGCTTCGATGTGAAACAAGTTCTTTTTTAATCTGGCGAAGGTTGTTTCGAATCACACTGTTGGCAGCCTGAAGAATGGTGCCGGTGCTCCGGTAGTTCTCCACAAGCTTGAAGGTCAGGGCATCCGGATAATCATCCTGAAAGTTCAGGATATTGGAAATATCAGCCCCGCGCCAGGAATAAATTGACTGGGCATCATCACCGACAACAAAGATGTTGCGATGCTTTGCCGAAAGCATTTTTGCAGCCAGATACTGTGCCTTGTTGGTATCCTGATACTCATCGATAAGCAGATACCGAAAGGTATCCTGCAAAGCCTCAAGCACCATCGGATGTTCCCTGAACAGTTCGAGTGGTTTGATAAGCAGATCATCGAAATCAAGGGCATTATTCTCCCTGAGCTTTCTGGTGTAGAGATCATAGACCTTTGCTGCAATCTGCTGATTATAGTCTCCGGCGCTCCTGCGAAACTCTTCAGGCAGAATAAAACTGTTCTTGGCCCTGCTGATAATTCCCTGCAGGGTATTGAGCGGCACGGAATCAGGAGAGATGGCAAGTTCCCCCATCGACTGGCGGATCAGACTTTTACTGTCGTCGGCATCAAAAATCGAAAAGTTCCTGTCATACCCGAGAAGATGAATATCATTACGCAGCAACCGGGCAAAAATCGAATGGAACGTTCCTATCCACAATCCTCCGACCGAGCCCTGCTGCAGGAGAGTTTCAACACGATGACGCATTTCACCGGCAGCCTTGTTGGTAAAGGTAAGGGCAAGAATGTTCCCTGGCGAAGCATGGCCATTTTTAATCAGCCAGGCAATGCGGTAGGTAATAACACGCGTCTTGCCGGAACCTGCTCCGGCAAGCACCATAACAGGACCCTCAGTGGCGTTGACCGCCTCACGCTGAACATCGTTGAGATCAAGTAAAAAATCCGTCAAAACTTCTGAATACCCGTTAACCGTTTTCAGTGTCGCGGATGACACTGTGCAGCAAAAGCGCTGAAAGCTCCTGTTGAATTTCGTATAAGTTTATCCGAATTACAAACGCCCCGGTAACAAAAATCCCCTCCGTCACTGCCTGGCATCAGGATACCGCGCAGGAAAACAGAACCGGCAGGCTTTGAACAATTCCTTTTTACGTTCAGGAGTTGCTATATTCAGAACTGAACTTCGGCATCCACCATCCCAACTCCTCATGTTTCCTCTGGTTTTTGAAATCAACACAAGAGTCTGGCTGCAAAAACTCAGCAACCAGCACCTGAAAACCATCACGCTCGCCACTGTTCCCGACACAGAGTTCACGTTTTTCAGTGAGTGCGGTTTTGATATTATCTGGCTGATGGGCGTCTGGACACCAAGCCGATACAGCAAAGCCATCGCAACCGCACACCCCGGATTGCGCAGCTCTTTTCTGAGCTATCACGATCAGAT
>JAAXUM010000249.1 GCA_013336025.1 Chlorobiaceae bacterium | reverse complement strand
CCCGCATGCGGACATGATGGCCGAGCTCCCAGGCCAAACCACCTGCAGACCAGGACGATGCCCCTGCGCCTCCGGATTCCGATGAAGCTCCGGAGCCACCGATTTAGTTGTCACGGCTATATCTGTTTTTTTTCCAACGTCCGACCGATCTGAAAACCATTCATTCCAATCGACAGGAGAATCCAATGACCAAATACCGAATCTTCGCTATGCTGGCTTTCTGCCTGCTCTTTTTCACTACGAGAGTCGAGGCGTCAGACGTTAGCGTGAAAATCACCGACTTCGGGTTATTCCGGATGGATAATGTTACCGACATCAGCGATGTGGCGTCACCAGGCGGACTTAGGCACACAGGAGTGCCCGTTCTGGTAAAAGTGACCGACAGGGCGCCTCTTGCCATCGGTTCGACATTCGGAATCAACTTCGTGATCAGCAGTTCCAGCGGGAGATCCACTGTTACGCTGAAGCGGGTTGTCCGATTTCCCTCTCCCGGCATAAAAAATCTGACAACAGGGCTCATTCAGCAGCACTATGAAAGCCCCCTGGATTATTCTACCGGCAATACGCATCATTTCGGGTACTCCCTTGACAGTGCCGTGGAGCTGGTGCCCGGAGTCTGGACCATTGAATTATGGGACGGCAATGAAAAAATCGTCGAGAAGTCGTTCATCGTCGGTAATTGAACCTCGCCTGGTATGATCGCGCGATGTGGCGGAAGACAATCTGAAGCATTGATGAGATGCTCCTGCATAGATTGTGGTGGCGGATTTTACCATGATCCCCCTGAAAGCGAACAGTGATACGCCGGACAACAAGGCGAAGTCGGAGTTGCTTAAGGATGCCTAGCGAGGCAATGCCCATGCGCAATTCCTTCTCGGACAACGGTACCTCTTGGGTTGGGGGATCGGGAAAGATGAGGCTGAAGCGGTTAAATGGTGGCGACAGTCGGCCGCACAGGGTGATGCCGGATCGGAAAACGCCCTGGGCGCGGCCTATCGGTTCGGAAGCGGAGTGTCCCGTGATTATTCCGAGGCAGTGAAATGGTTTCGAATGGCCGCAGTGCATGGGGATTCATTGGCGCAATTCAATCTCGGAGAGATGTACCTGAACGGCCAGGGTGTGGCGCAGAACCGGGAAGAAGCCAAAAAGTGGTACAAAAAATCCAGCGTAAAAGGCTATAAGCGGTCATGCGAAGCCTATCGAAAGCTGAACGCAGCCAGGAAGTCGGTTTCCGAGATTGCGGCCGTGCCCCCAGAGAAAAGACCGCTGTATCTGGGTATCCGTTCGTCGCATCAGAAATTCTTCCAGCGTCAACCGTCCTGAAGAGCTATGCGGCCGGAGGGGATTGTACTTCTCCTGCCATTGCTCGATGACCTTCCGGGCATGATTCAGACTCAAGAACCAGTTTACATTCAGATATTCGTTTCTGAGCCTACCGTTGAAGCGTTCAATGTAAGTTGTCGCAAAACGGTTTGACCGGACGATTGAGCACCAGTTATCTCCATGAAGCGATATGCCCATACCGTTAACATCCTGCTGAAGATTTATCATCTCGGATTTGAAGCAGTTCAGCGGTTTAATCGATTAGTTGTAGATGACGCTGAATATGAAAAAATTATACTCGGGGCAAATGCGATATATATACCTTGTTGTATTGATCACAAATGCTTAATAAAAATACATTTAAGTGGAAATTTATTTGATTTTACGGGTGTAAATATATATACTTGTGAAGTGCTTTTCCTCGTAGTGCCTCTTCAGGAATGGGCCTGTATTTAACCACCATATTACGGATATGATCGACTCATCAAGGATAATGATGGTATTTTTTGCCTTGTTGGTGAGTACAGGCTGTAGTGTCGGGGCCGTGGCCCTCGCGGATGAGAAAGGCGTTCCCGGTGGTGAGCACGCCATCTGGTTTGTTATCGTTGCGCTTTTGTGTTTTCTCTGTTTTACTGTGCTCTGGTTTCGCCACAAAAAGAAGCAGGTAGAGTAAGGTCAGGGAAAAATGAACGTGTGATTGTATTGCAAAGAACCTGTTAAGCCGAAAGCTCGTAATCACAGGCATCCACAGTCAGGAGTCGATTAAAGAAAGGGACCCGGTTCATCACCGGGCTTTTTCATGTCCAATACCGATCTGATCATAAAATTCCCTGTCCTTGCCTTATTGCTTCATGCATCCTTCCCGTTCCTGAACCTGCATCTTTCTCCGTTCAGGATTTTGTTTTTAACATCAAATGCAGCAGTTCCTGGCATCATTGCTCGCTGTTCTCCTTGTTCGACCGTTTTCCTGTATGGATGGTCAGGTCTGAAACCCCTTGCCGGAAAGTCGCTATGCTCTCTGTTGGTATAGGCTGCAGGGGATCTTTTCACAGGCAATTTGTCCTGGTTCCCAATCTGGATGGTTAGTCTGGTTTTGGCTTGATGATAAAAAGTCTCGTATAACAAAATCTCCCGATTCACTTGTTCTTTTGTTAACATACCCATGTCAGACACATTTCTTTTTCTGCCACAATCATAGAGGGGGTTGACATGACCAGATACATCAGGGCAGTTTTTGTGCTTGTTTTTTTTGTCACGGCTACGGCATGTTCGAGCAGGCCGACAGTCAGGTACGTAACCGTAAGCGAGATTAAGGCATCACTTCCCGCAATTCCGGTTGTCGCCGGATTCGATATCGATGATACCGTTCTTTTTTCAAGTCCAGGTTTTTACTACGGGATGACCAACCAGGATGGACCCGACGGCAAGAATAAATACGGGCCAAATCCACTGACCTCAAAGATTTTCTGGAACGATATGAATGGACAGTTCGACAATTTCAGTTTGCCGAAAGAGTCGGGAAAAGCTTTGGTCGCAATGCATGCAACCCGTGGAGACAAAATAGTCTTCATAACGGCTCGAGACAGTTCGCAGGTATCCATTCTGCCAAAAATTATCGCGCAGGGTTTAAGGTTATCGAATCCGGTAATCGTTTTTACCTGCAATGCCCCCAAAAAGGATTTTATATCGGCCAATCATGTGGTGATTTATTACGGAGATGCCGACTCGGATATGGACCAGGCGATCAAGGCAAGCGCGCGCCCTGTCAGGGTAAAGCGTTCTGCATTATCCACAAACAAAACATCTTACGAGAAAGTCGGTGGTTTTGGAGAGGAGGTGTTGATCGACTCTGAAAACTAAATGGAAAGGGAAAACGTTCAACATGAATACAGTCGATCCAGTCTCAAGCTATGTTCAAGTGACGTTTCCATGAACTGCAGAATCATGACAGGCTATAGTGCTGGATATACTGATTATCGAACAAGCATGTCAGCAAGTATTCGTGGTTGAGAACCTCTTCATATTTCATTCGATCCGATTTTGAATGAGTCATGTACACTATAGAAATAAACAACGCCTATATATGTGTCCTGTTTTCAGGAAAGGTTAATGATCA
>JAAXUM010000248.1 GCA_013336025.1 Chlorobiaceae bacterium | reverse complement strand
CTTGTTCACTGGATACATATCAAAGACCAGAAGATCAAGGAGTACCAGATTGTTGTGCCTTCAACATGGAACGCATCACCAAGAGATGCCGCAGGTAATTCAGGTGCCTATGAAGCAGCATTGAAGGGTACTCCCATGGCAAATCCTGAGCAGCCTCTTGAGATCATCAGAACTGTACACTCTTTTGATCCATGTCTTGCATGCGCCTCTCATGTTGTTGATATGCACGGCAAGGAGATCACCAAGGTCAAAATCGTTTAAACGGAGAAGATCATGGGGAGAATTATTGAAGAAATCTATGTCTGGAGATTGCCTGTAAGGTTCTATCACTGGGTTAATGCCCTCTGTACGGTTCTTCTCCTTGTTACCGGCATGTATATTGCCGCTCCACTCATCAACCCGCCTCTTGGTGAGGCGGTCTGGTACAAGGGAATGGCGTGGTGGCGCTATGTGCATTTTGTTACGGCATTTATCTTTATTGCCAATTTTCTTTTCAGAATGTACTGGGCACTGTTTGGTAACGACAAGTATGGACGATTCGGTGGTTTCAGGCCGTGGTCGCCATCCTGGTGGGGAACCCCGTTCAAGGAGCAGATTCAATCGTATCTGTTTCTTCGTGATGATGAACCAAACTATGTCGGGCACAATCCTGTTGCAGCCCTTGCCCATTTCATCTTTATTTTCTGCGGATCGCTCTTTATGATTTTTTCCGGTCTTGCCATGTATGGTGAGAACAATCCGGGAGGTTTCACTGAGAGCTTATTCGGCTGGATGATCCCGATGTTTGGTGGCAGTTTTACCCTGCACTTTGCCCATCATCTGGTATCGTGGATTTTTCCACTCTACCTTGTTGTTCATCTTTACGCGGTCTTCCGTCATGATGTTGTTGACAGAACCAGCGTTACGTCATCGATAATAACGGGTTACAAACACAAGGTTGAAGAAGAACCTGTTTGATCGAAGAGGGTCCGGAAGAAAGGAACAGGTAGTCATAAAAGCTCACTGCAAAATGAAAAAGGGGTGCAGTGAGCTTTTTACATGCTTTTGTGAATGTTATTGTTTCAATTATGCAGTACAATCGAATCAACATTATCGGGCTTGGCAACATTCTTTTTGGCGATGAGGGTTTCGGAGTCGCTGTTGTGAACAGTTTTCAGGAAATACCTGATTTGCCGGAATGCGTGCACTGCATCGATGGCGGAACCCAGGGGCTGGCACTTCTTGATTACATTGAATCATGTGACGGCGTGATTGTTTTTGACGCGCTTATTCCGATTGAATATGAACACAGGGTCCACGTGTATCATAAACATGAACTCCCGGCATTTATCCATCGTAAAATGTCATCTCATCAGATGGGGCTCAGCGAACTGATCGGTATTGCAAAGCTGCATGGTAAAATGCCTGAAAAGTTTGTTCTTGTCGGTGTGCCGCCGAAAAATCTTGATCTCGGCATAGGATTGAGTTCCGAAACAGCTCCTCTTGTTCAGGATGCCGTGAATGCTGGAAAAGAGATACTTCTTGATTGGCTTGAAAAGTAGTTTGTGCTGATTATGGCTGCTGCGGTCAGAACAGGGTGCCGCAGCAGACCAGGCCTCAGTTCAGGAACCGATAAGACGTAAAAACTCGCTTCGAGTGGATGGCGAAGTGATAAATTCACCGGACATTGCTGAGGTCGTTGTAACCGAGTTCAGCTTTTCTACCCCGCGCATGACCATACAGAGGTGTTTGGCCTCAATGACCACAGCAACACCTTTCGGGTTGAGAACATCCTGAATGGCATCGCGAATCTGCTGGGTAAGCCGTTCCTGCACCTGCAGTCTCCTTGCAAAGACTTCGACTACCCTGGCGATTTTTGAAAGACCAACAATTTTACCGTCGGGTATGTAGGCGACATGCGCTTTACCAAAAAACGGAAGAAGATGGTGTTCGCACATCGAAAAGATATCAATTGCCTTTATCAGTACCATTTCATCATAGGATTCCGTAAATACTGCTTTTTTAAGAAGTTCCTCAGGATTCTGCCTGTAGCCGCGTGTAAGGAAGCGCATGGATCGAGCTACCCGTTCAGGAGTCTTGAGCAACCCTTCACGTTCAGGATCCTCACCTATCCCCTGAAGGAGCATCGAAACCGCTCCTGAAAGATTGCTCATCTCTTCCGGAGAGGCATTATCCCCATCAATGAGACACTCATCATCTTCACAATGTCCTCCTGGATCATTGGATAACCGGGTATTACTGACCGAGATATCTAACGGCATTTTTTCCTGTTTCATGGATTTTGACTTCATGGAGAGTTATCTCTCTGTTGTTGAGTTGTTGTAATCGAATGTCAAGAATATCCCATATGACGACGGCGAGCAGTTCGGTGGTCGGCACGCACTCTTTCATCTCCCTGACGTCAAAGTTCAGGTGTTTATGATCAAATCGTTCAGTGATCTCTTCTTCCAGAATGCATTTGAGTTCTTTTAAGTCAAAAAGAAAGCCTGTTTCAGGATCAATAGTGCCATACAGGGTAATTTCAAGTTCATAATTATGTCCGTGGCCATGTTCATTGCTGCATTTTCCGTAAATCCTGCGATTTTTCTCTTCTGAAAAATCCGGATTGAAAAGCCGGTGTGCAGCATTGAACCCGATTGTTCTGGTCACATAAATTTTTCTTTTTTTCTGAATTGGTGCGTTCATGGGCAGCTAAAAAGTTTTCGCTTCATTTCATCAGGAACAATATGTTGACAGGTGTCAGTATCGAAGACTTCTTTTTGCAGAAAATCACGAAAGATAGTTATTTTTGTTTCAATTAACTCTAAGTCACGGTTATAAGTTGCAGCGGTGCATGAAGCCCGATGAGCTTTTTTTTCCGCTGAAATTTCATGGTTCCCGGTTTTCCGGGAAGGTATGGAAAAAAAAGCGTGCAGAAGCTGACTTTGCTGGTGTTTTTTTGAACAAGAAGAGAAGTGAGGGCCATCCGGCGGACGATCTTTTCAGGATCTCATGCCAACTCCGGCTTCGGTCTCTGTTTTGTCGAATTTCGGGCAGAATAATGCGCTTTCTGTATAAAGCTTGCACTTTTGATCATGAGATTTCGCAGGAGCTCAGTGGATGCTTGATGCTGGTACAGGTCTATCGGTATAAACAACGCACCGGGTCAGCAAGATATGATGCGCAGAGGGAATACCTGTATGCCTGTTTTTCAGCCCGGATGTGTGCGATAGCTGATTATTGTTCAGCAGATCAGGGTGGATGTGTTAAAGGTTTCAGGCTGATCCGGGATATTCATTTTATTGATGCTTATTTACCTTAATTCGTGTTATGGAGAACAAGATGTTTGATTTTCAGGTTGAGGTTATCGAGCAAAGTCATATTCTTCCTGTACTTGTCGATTTCTGGGCGGAGTGGTGTGCTCCTTGTCGCATGCTTGGCCCTGTTCTTGAAAAGCTTGCTGCA
>JAAXUM010000043.1 GCA_013336025.1 Chlorobiaceae bacterium | reverse complement strand
CCCATGAGTTGTTCAATGAGCTGAGTCGTCGGGACATTCTGGTCAGGGATGTATCCGGCTATCATCTCATGGAGAACTGTCTTCGATTCAATATCGGGCTCAGGGATGAAAACGATGCGCTGCTTCAGCAACTCAGGCTGCTGTGTGATGAGCGAGTATAGAAAGTTGTGCGGAACAGAGATGAACAGGCTTGATGCAAAGAGTGCTCTTGAAGCCCCGAAGCATCCGGTTATTCTTCTGCTTGATAACATTCGAAGTATGTGGAATGTGGGGGCAATGTTCAGAACTGCGGATGCTGCGGGGATTGAAAAGATCATTCTCACCGGGTATACGGCAGTGCCTCCAAGAAAAGAGATTGATAAAACAGCGCTTGGTGCGCAGGATACGGTTTGCTGGGAGTATTGTGAGAGTGCCCTTGAGGCAGTCGCAACGCTGAAAGCGAGTGGAGTGAAAATCTGCGCGCTTGAAATTGCAGAACCGAGCCGCCCCTATACGGCAATGCAGAAAAAGGATTTTCCTCTTTGTCTTGTTGTAGGTAATGAGGTTGATGGTATCGGTGATGAGCTGCTTCGGGAGTGTGATGAGGTGATTGAGATTCCGCAGTATGGCGCAAAACATTCACTGAACGTCGCTGTTGCTGCCGGAGTTTCGCTTTTCGAGTTTGTAAGGGTGATTCGCGCAACCCTGTAACTTTTTGTTCGCGCGGCTTGTTTATACATAATATAGTTTAACAGCAATTAAAAAGTGTTCTTCAATGCTTCACTATAAAACATATGAACTTGCCGATACAGAAGCTCCCTGGGTTGTTTTTGTGCATGGTGCAGGGGGAAGTTCCTCAATATGGTTTTTGCAGATAAAGGAGTTTATCAAGCATTTCAATGTACTGCTTGTCGATCTCAGAGGTCATGGCAAATCAAAGAATATCATTGCAGTCAAGGAAGATCATAATTACAATTTCGAGGATATCACGCTTGATATTATTGAGGTTCTTGATAATCTCAGAATTCAAAAGGCACATTTTATCGGAATTTCACTTGGTACGATTCTTATCCGCAACATCAGCGAACTTGTTCCTGACCGCGTCAGCTCAATGATAATGGGCGGAGCGATAATTCGCCTTAACATCAGGGCAAAGGTGCTTGTGACTCTTGGAAACATGTTCAAGCGTGTTGTGCCCTATATGTGGCTCTACAGTTTTTTTGCCTGGATAATCATGCCGCGGGAGCGTCACAAGAAGTCGCGTCTGCTGTTTGTCAACGAAGCAAAAAAGGTTGCACAGAAGGAGTTCATGAGATGGTTCAGGCTTACCTATGAGCTGACGCCGCTTCTCAAATACTTTGAAGAGAAGGACACCGC
This sequence comes from Chlorobiaceae bacterium, assembly GCA_013336025.1. GTDB lineage: Bacteria > Bacteroidota > Chlorobiia > Chlorobiales > Chlorobiaceae > Chlorobium. The sequence goes on along the minus strand of JAAXUM010000043.1, from coordinate 8,086 downwards.
CATTCCCACTCTTTACCTCATGGGTGAAGAAGATCACATGTTTCTTCCTGCGGTTGAGTATATCATTACCAAGCACACCAACTCATGGCTTCAGGTTATCGGTAATTCCGGGCACGTGTGCAATGTCGATCAGCCAAAGGAGTTCAACGAGCGAGCCATTGCATTTCTCAAGCGAATGTCATCTGCTCAGGATAGAGCGTACGGGATGGAAAATATTTCCGGTTACGCCGTCGTTGTTTAAATGATCAGCTTGTTGTAGTTGTTCATGGCATGTTCAATTCCGTTGATGACAACATCAAGCGCAGCCTCCCTGCAGACCGGGATTACTTTTTCCATCATCAGGCGTTCTTCTTCAGTGAATTTGCCGAGCACAAATGACGAAAAAGAGTGCAGTGGCCGGTCGAGAGGACGAATCCCTACCCTGAGCCTCGCAAACCCTTCAGATCCAAGACACTCAATAATGTGCTTCAATCCGTTCTGACCGCCTGCCGAGCCCTTTGCACGCAGTCTGATTGAACCTGCCGGCAGGTTCAGGTCATCACAGACGATGAGAAGTCCGCTTTCAGCTACCTTGTAAAAATTCATTGCTGCAACAACGGCATGACCCGAGAGGTTCATGTATGTCATCGGTTTCATGAGGACAACCGATCGGTTTCTATGGGAGATTTTTGTCGAGAGGTAGTTTCCTTTTCCTTTCCTGAACTCGGTCTGGAACGATGCTGCGAGGGTATCGAGAACATCGAAACCAACATTGTGCCTTGTTCCTGTGTACCGGGGTTCGGGATTTCCAAGACCGACAACAAGTTTCATGGGTAAACGGTTTTTTATACAAGGGTTTATTACTGTCGTGAATATAACAGGGGAAAGCCACAATCGGTAACAGGCAGGCCTGCTTTCCCTGCCGAAAGCGAACTCGATGATGAAAGGGATAAATTGTTTAAAACAATCATGAAGTTGCACAAAAACGCATTGAGATTCATGAAAAAAGTTGCAATTTAGAGTTCCCTGTTGTTAACAGCGGATTGTTCATTCTCACGGTTCTGCTGACAACTTTTGTTCTTCGAGTTACAAAAAACAGTGAAAACAAAGTGCAATGAAAAAACCTTTCAACGTTACATGGGTAGCCAGAGCCGGATCGGTTCTGGGAGGCCTTGGTATCTTGCTGCAGGCGCCAAAAGCGATGGCAAGCGAGGCCGATTTGGTGTTACCGGACTTACACTCCGTTGCCTTCCTTGGTGGAATTCCCGGTTCCACGCTTTTGTTGTGGGGATTGGGGATCTGTCTGTTCGGTATGGTTTTCGGTGCCATTCAGTACATGGGTATCCGCAAGCTTCCTGTTCACAGCGCCATGCGGGAGATCAGTGAACTGATCTATGAAACCTGTAAAACCTATCTGGTTACACAGGGTAAATTCATTCTTGTTCTCTGGGTTCTTATCGGCGCCATTATTGTTGCCTACTTCGGCTGGCTTCGCCAGATGGAAACAATCAAGGTGCTTTCAATTCTTGCCGCAAGTCTGATCGGTATTCTCGGCAGTTACACGGTGGCCTGGTTCGGTATGAGAATCAACACTTTTGCCAACTCAAGGACAGCTTTTGCAAGTCTTGGAGGAAAACCTTTCCCTACCTATGAAATTCCGCTACGGGCCGGTATGAGTATCGGCATGCTGCTCATCAGTATCGAGCTTTTTGTCATGCTCTGCATTCTTCTCTTTGTCCCTGCCGATTTTGCAGGACCCTGCTTTATCGGATTTGCAATCGGTGAATCTCTTGGTGCTTCGGTGCTTCGTATTGCCGGCGGTATCTTTACAAAGATTGCCGACATCGGTTCCGATCTCATGAAAATCGTTTTCAAGATCAAGGAAGATGATGCTCGTAACCCGGGCGTTATTGCCGACTGTGCCGGTGACAATGCCGGTGACTCTGTTGGACCTACGGCTGACGGTTTTGAGACCTACGGTGTAACCGGTGTTGCCCTGATCTCCTTTATTCTGCTTGCCATCAAGGATCCGACTATCCAGATCATGCTGCTTGTCTGGATTTTTGCCATGCGTCTTGTCATGATTCTTGCCAGTGCGTTCTCCTACTGGGCAAATGCCGCTTTTGCCAAAATGAAGTACAGCAATGCCGACGAGATGAACTTTGAAAAGCCGCTTATTACGCTGGTATGGCTTACCTCCATCGTCTCTATCGTGCTTACCTATGTTGCTTCCTACTATCTTATCAGCACGCTTGGCGACGGCACCATGTGGTGGAAGCTTGCTTCGATCATTACCTGTGGAACGATTGCCGGTGCACTTATTCCTGAACTGGTGAACCGCTTTACCTCCACCGAGTGCGCACATGTCCGCAACGTTGTGCAGTGTTCCAAAGAGGGCGGTGCAGCGCTGAACATTCTCTCAGGTCTTGTTGCCGGTAACTTCAGTGCCTACTGGATGGGTCTTGCGATTGTTGTCCTGATGGGCGGTGCCTACGGCCTCAGTCTGCTTGGGCTTGACCTGTTGATGCTTGCTCCTTCTGTTTTTGCGTTTGGTCTTGTTGCCTTCGGCTTTCTCAGCATGGGCCCGGTTACCATTGCCGTTGACTCCTACGGTCCTGTTACCGATAACGCGCAGTCTGTCTATGAGCTTTCGCTTATCGAAACACTGCCCAATATCAAACAGAATATCCAGAGCGAGTTCGGCTTTCAGCCTGACTTTACCAACGCCAAAAGGTATCTTGAAGCCAATGACGGCGCAGGCAATACCTTCAAGGCAACCGCCAAACCGGTGCTTATCGGTACTGCGGTGGTCGGTTCCACAACCATGATTTTCTCGATTATCATGATTCTGACCAACGGCCTTGCTGATGCAGCGGCTATTGCCAAGCTCTCCATTCTCTCGCCACCCTTCCTGCTCGGTCTGATGATGGGCGGCGCGATAATCTACTGGTTTACCGGCGCTTCCATCAATGCGGTGACCACTGGCGCTTACTATGCCGTTGAATTCATCAAGAAGAACATCAAGCTTGAAGGCGTTGAAAAAGCCTCCGTTGAGGACAGCAAGAAGGTTGTTGAAATCTGCACGAAGTTTGCGCAGAAAGGTATGATCAATCTCTTTCTGACGGTTTTCTTCACAACGCTTGCGTTTGCCTGTCTCGATTCCTTCTTCTTTATCGGCTATCTTATCTCCATTGCTCTTTTCGGCCTCTATCAGGCTATCTTTATGGCCAATGCCGGTGGAGCGTGGGACAATGCCAAGAAAGTTGTTGAAACAGAGTTGCAGGCAAAAGGCACCGAGCTGCATGATGCCTCAATTGTTGGTGATACCGTCGGCGATCCATTCAAGGACACCTCTTCGGTTGCCCTGAACCCGATAATCAAGTTCACCACGCTGTTTGGTCTTCTTGCCATCGAACTTGCCATCGAACTTGCTCCGCAGGTTGCCCTTACTCTGGCAGCAGTATTCTTTGCGCTGTCACTTGTTTTTGTTCACCGCTCCTTCTTCTCCATGAGAATCAAGGTGGACGAACACTGAGCAGCAATCCTCTTCCGGATTCTGATCCGGTAAAAGGGTGTATCGCTTACACTGAAGGGAGTCGCAGCAATGCGGCTCCCTTTTTTTATTGTCGGTATGTTGTTTGGTGTCAGGCGAATGTGAAACAACGAACAGCAGTGACTGAACGCAGATCTTCGCATCGTTAAGAGGTAATGATGGTATTCCGTTGCGGGCAGGGGAGGAAAACTTTTTTTCTATTGATCCTCAAGTCTCGAACAGGCCTGTACTTCCCGATCAATGTTGTCGCCATCATTGTGCAGGGCGGATTTGAGATCGTAATCCATCTGAAGGCCAAACCAGAACTGGGGCGGCGTACTGAAATAGCGGGCCAGACGCAACGCGGTATCGGCTGTGATGCATCGTTTACCTGCAATGATTTCATTGATGCACCAGACAGGAATATGGATATCCTCGGCAACCTGTTTTTCAGTGAGCTCCATAGGGTTCAGAAAATCCTCCAGAAGAACGGTTCCTGGATGAAGCGGTGATACTTTCTTTACTGACATGGAATAACAATCTCCTTAGGGTGGTCTCTGCTGTCAAAAAAGCCGTGCAGAGTTGTTTTGCAGTTTACCGTTTTTATTCGGGATTTCTTGAGCATATTCCGCTTATTTACCATTTTTGTGACAGAGTGGGAATGGAAGATTTTGTTTATTTTTTTGAAATTTCAGGCTGTTCAGGTAGCTGCATGAAGGAGAACTTTGTAACCGGGGGCACTTTTAACCGGATCCCGAGCTTTAATACTTGCAACTGTTGTGCTTTGAGCGGCATTGATATAGTTTGATACCTGCAACAGAGCAGTTGCTTTTGAATAATGAATAATGCCTTGTGTAACCCCCTCACATTGAACAGGAGGGTGCTTTCATCAACCATGTAATCTCAGAGGAGTTATGAAACAATTGAAATGTCTGCTGTTTCTCGTCGTCTTTTCATTTCCGGCAATTGTTTTTGCTGATCTTACCGGCAAATGGAGTTGCAATGACGGCGGTACCTATTACATGAGACAGTTGGGAAAAGAGGTTTTCTGGATTGGCGAGCGTTCGCCAATGAATCCCTCATGGTCGAATACCGCCTCGGGTCATATCGACGGAAATCAGATCATTCTCCGGTGGGCCGATGTTCCCAAAGGTCAAATCACGTCGGATGGAATACTGATTCTTCGTATGGATAGTCCGAACAGGGCAACGGCTACCTATAAAACAGGGGGCTTCGGAGGTTCTGTCTGGACTCGTCCGTAAACCTCATATAAACGAAACGGCTCTGAACAGGCCGTTTCGTTTTGGTTGTCCGGTATCTTCTATCCGATGCCGTGTTTGAACATGGTCATCCCCGTGTTTCTGAAATCGCGTGCGTGATGATTTCGGGCAGCGGGAACCGGACCGGTCGGATCAGAAAACAGGTTCTGAGCGAAACCTCATTCCTCTGTTATTGTTTGGGTTCCCAGTAGCAGCGTTTTGGCGATACGATCAAATCCTCGTCTTTGAGAGCTTTCATAGCCTTGTCAACCTCTTTGCGATCCAGCCCGGTGATTTCGGTGATTTTACCGGCGTTTACCGGTTGACCCTCTTTTTTCATTGCTTCCAGAACAGTTTCTTTTGCGTCCATTTTTTTTCTTGTTGAGTTTAAGATGATAACAGATCGTGCCTTACCTTGTAATCCGAGCTTCATTAATGAGCTCCGTTCATAATTCGTTCCAGGATTCGACGGTAATGTATCAATCAACATTCGTTGCATCTGCAGAGCAGCCTGCCGACAGGCTGAATTGCATAATCTTGTTTAAAAGCAGAGCTTTAGCTTAATGGCTTGTTTAACGGTCCGGTAATGCGATACCGGATGTATCGAACGGTGAAAATCACTTTTTCCCGAAGTAGTTTTTTTCTATATATCCGAAGCGCGGCAACTGCTCAGCTACTTCAATCAACTCCTCTTGTCACATGTTGAAAAAAATTATCGGCTATTTCAGTATTCAGGGAGATGTTGAGTCGTTTGATGTTATTCATCGTGCGGTTGAAAACGAAATAGAATTCAAGGGCAGCCGGCTCTGGATTCTCGTATTTGCAATTTTTCTTGCATCTGTCGGTCTCAACATCAACTCTACGGCGGTGATCATCGGAGCCATGCTTGTTTCCCCTCTGATGGGACCTATCAACGGCATGGGGTACAGTATTGCCACGTATGATTTTTCTTTGCTTCGACGATCTTTCAGAAGCTTTTCCTTTGCTGTTCTGGCGAGTCTGGCTGCCTCAACGCTCTATTTTGCCGTGAGTCCGGTATCCAATGCCCATTCGGAACTTCTGGCCAGGACAAGCCCCACCATTTACGATGTACTCATCGCTCTTTTCGGCGGTCTTGCCGGAACGGTTTCGCTCACAACAAAACTCAAGGGGAATGTTGTGCCGGGTGTGGCAATTGCTACCGCACTCATGCCGCCCCTCTGTACCGCAGGGTATGGCATTGCTACCGCACAGTTCCACTTTTTTTTCGGAGCGCTCTATCTTTTTGCCATCAACACGGTTTTTATCGCTCTTTCGACCGTTGCTTTTTCGCAGGTTATGAAGTTTCCCATCAGAAACGAGGTTGAAACTGCAAGCAGGGCCCGTATAAACCGGTGGATTACGGTTATCATTCTGGTTACCCTTATACCGAGCATCTATTTCGGTTATCTTCTTGTCATGAAAGAACAGTTCACGGATAAAGCAGTGAGGTTCGTCAACTCGGTGCAGGTGTTTCGGGGTGATTATCTGCTGCGGAATGATATCGATGCGGATACACAGCAGATCACTCTCGTGTATGCAGGACATTCGCTTACCGATGAAGACAAGGCAAGCCTGAAGATGAAAGCAGCTGATTTCGGTCTGGATAAAGTTGCTCTCACCTTCAAGCAGGGAATATCTTTCAGCGATATAACCGGTCAGCTCAGTGAAAAGGACGCCTTGAAATCGCAGATCAGTTCGCTTACGTTTGCGCTTCAGGAGAACAAGCGCATGCAGGACAGCCTGCAGCAGCGGGCAATGACCGGCAGGGTGCTGCTCAATGAGCTCAGGACGGTTTTTCCCGGTGTAACGGCCGCTCTTTTTGCCGAACCATACCGATACAGCAAGGATAACGCCGCAAATCCTGAGAAGCTGGCCTATGTCGTGGTTTCTGATTCAGGAACGCTCAGGAACGAAGATCGCAGCAAAGTCAAAGCCTGGCTTCAGGCTCGTTTGCAGAATGACACGTTGAGAGTGGTTTTCGATGAATGAAAAAACAGAGATGAAATCAGGTCAAATTCATGTAACGGAAGAAGGGAAGAAAGAAATGGGTTATATCGAGAAAAATCTCATGCAGGATGAAAAAATTTATGCCAAAGCAAAGCTGCACTGGACGGTGTTCAGCAAGGCCATTCTTTTTTTTACGGTATCGATCGTTCTGATGACGTTATCGCTGCAAACATCTCTTGACGGAAAAACGGAGCTTTCTTCCGCGGCATGGTATTTCGGTGTTGCTGTGCTGGTTGCCGCTTTGTGGTTTTTCATCGAAGCCTTTGTCAAAAGGCAGTCCACCGAGCTTGCCGTTACCTCAAAACGCGTGATCGCCAAGTTCGGCTTTATCAGGCGCAGTACCATGGAGATGAATCACAGCAAGGTTGAGAGTTTTCATGTTGAACAGAGCCTGTCCGGAAGGCTGTTGAGGTTCGGCACTCTCAGTATCAAAGGGACAGGCGGCGGAATAACTCCGATACCCGGAATAGGGGATCCTCTCGGGTTCCGCCGCAAGGCAATGGAAGCGATTGACGCTTTTCAGATCAAAACCTGAATCAATCCTCATGGGAAGAGTTCCGGTTTTTATAACGGCTATCAGCGGCATTTCTCAATTTATCGGCTCGCGCTCATGACGCTGCATCTCTATACGGGCAACCGGATGGAAATCCTTGCGGACGCACTTGCCGGTGTGCTGGAACGAAATGTACCGTCAGTTTTCGAGTCTGAACGGATCGTGGTGCAAAGCCGCGGTATGCAGCGGTGGCTGTCGATGCGGCTCGCGGCTCGTTTCGGAGTCTGGGCCGGGGCCGACTACCCGTTCCCGAACAAGCTCGTGCAGCAGCTCTTCGACTGGCTTGACCTCCGGCAGGCCGATTCCGCAACGTTTTCGAAAGAGGTGATGTGCTGGAGCATCATGCGCCTCCTGCCTGACATGCTCGATCGTGAATCGTTCGCCCCTTTGCTCTCCTACCTGCACAACGACCGGGAGGGGCTCAAACTCTTTCAGCTCTCCGGCCGTATCGCCGATACCTTCGATCAGTACACGCTTTTCCGCCCCGATCTTCTCGAAACATGGGAAGAGGGGAGAGACGACGCTGCCCTCGACTGGCAACCGGAGCTGTGGAGGGCGCTGGCGACGGAGAGTTCCGGCAAACATCGGGGACGCCTGAAAACGGAGTTCCTCCTGAAGGTGAAGGATGCCACGCTGCCGCCCGGTTTTCCGAAGCGGATTTCGCTGTTCGGTATCTCCTACATGCCGCCCTACCACATAGGGATGCTCGAAGCTCTTGCCGTGAGAATTCCGGTC
>JAAXUM010000247.1 GCA_013336025.1 Chlorobiaceae bacterium | reverse complement strand
TTCTGCAGCCGCAGCCAGGTGGTCATGGGAATCCGCCGCAGGGCGTGGAGGGGCGCGTCGGCCAGGTCGAGGGCCACGAACGACAGGCCACCCGCCTGGAGGATGAGGTTCGTGGCCTTCAGCGCGCGCTCGATGGCCCGGTCGGCGCCGGGCTGGCGGCGGCCGGCGGACAACAAGCAGAGCCCCCTCAGTGGGATCTCCGGAAATCCCCCATGAACCAGCATCACTCCTCTCAATCCGGGCATCGTTGCAGAGAACGCCGGAAAGAAGCAGTTCGGTCAGACTATCAGGAAGGCTTCCGCCTCCCGCAACGGAAAGAGAGCCCTCAGGAGTATAACCCGAACCATCGACATCAATCAGAACGCCGGAAGAATAAAGCGCACGCACGGTCATTTCGTCACGCGTCAGGGTACCGGTTTTATCCGAACAGATCACCGTGGTACTGCCAAGCGTTTCTACAACCGGAAGACGCCTCATCAGCGCATTTCGCCTGACCATTCGCTGCACGCCAAGGGCAAGTGAAATGGTCACCACGGCAGGAAGCGCTTCCGGAACAACCGCAACGGCAAGAGCAATGCCGAAAATAAGCATCTCAATAAAAGATTGACCCCGAAACACTCCCAAAGCCACAATAACCAGCACGATCAGTACGGCAACACGGGCAAGTGCCGAGCCCACCTTGTCGAGATTTTTCTGAAGAGGCGTTTTTTCGGTTTCAACAGCCTGCAGCATGGCAGCGATCCGGCCGAACTCCGTCGCCATACCCGTTGAGACCACAATAGCCGAAGCACGGCCATAGATTATGGAGGTACCGGCAAAAACCATGTTTTTTTGATCACCAGGAGCGGCTTCTTCCGAAAGAACCGCCTCGACATCTTTTTCCGACGGAAGCGACTCGCCTGTCAGCGAAGCCTCATCGGCACGAAGATTACTCGCCTGCAGCAGTCTTGCGTCCGCCGCAACCCGGTCCCCGACGGCAAGCAGCAGCATATCGCCAGGAACAAGCTCCGATGCGTTAATCACCGACTCCTTGCCATCCCGCCTTACTCTGGCAAGCGGAGCAGCCATCTGTCGAAGTGCTTCGATAGCCTTTTCAGCTCTGAACTCCTGAACAAACCCGAGAAGAACGGCAAACAGAACAATCACGGCAATGGCAACAGCTTCAAGCCCATGACCAAGATACGCTGAAAGAAGGGTTGCGATGAGCAGCGTGAGAATAAGTACATTTTTAAACTGGGCAACAAGCAACGTCAAAGGGCTTGTTCTCCGTTCAACGTTAATCCTGTTAGCTCCGTAAACGCCAAGACGCTCTGAAGCCTCCCTGCTGCTGAGCCCCTCTGAAGTTGCATGCAGTTTCTCAAAAACCTTTTCTGTCGTCAGGCAGTGCCAGTGTTTAAACTGTGCAGTTCTCATAATCAGATATGTCGGTTCGAAGAAAAGACAGAAACAAAAAACAGTCTGATAAAAAACACGAGAGAGGTTATAAAGGTGCCCGAAGGTGACAAAAGCGCATCGCTCTTTATTGTCGTGAGCGGTTTGAGTGAGAGCCGCACGGAGTCCCGACAGGTCGGTACAGCGCGAAGCAATCAAATCGCGGAACAAATCAACAAAGGTATCCGAAAGACAAATACGATATGGCATCATGCTCAGCAGAGCATCCGCTCCTCTGAAACCGGAATCACGATTACCGTTTTCTGAAATAATGCGAAACGAAAAGATTCAGACAGAGATCATCGTTTCTCATACATTTTATCGTAAAAGATCTCATTTTATAGATAACTTGTTTTCAGCCCAGGCTGGTAAAAACAATACTTCCACTAACTGACCGTATCGTTCCAAAAGCTTTTTATGGCAAAAATCGCGCGATTACCGGACAATGTCGCCAACAAAATTTCAGCCGGCGAGGTAGTGCAGCGGCCGGCGTCAGTCGTCAAGGAGCTTCTCGAAAACGCCATTGATGCCGGAGCATCAAGAATAACCGTTACCATCAAAGATGCCGGCAAAGAACTGGTGCAGATCGTGGACAACGGAATCGGTATGAGTCGCCAGGATGCGCTGCTCTCTGTAGAGCGCTTTGCTACAAGCAAGATTTCAGGCGTTGAAGACCTCGACTCGCTCATGAGCCTTGGATTCAGAGGTGAAGCGCTGCCAAGCATCGCTTCGGTTTCACAGTTCGAACTTAAAACAAAACAGGAAGGCGACCTTCTCGGCTTCAGGTTTCGCTGCGACGGGGGAGAACCCGTTGAAGAATCCGAAGTCAATGCCGAAAAGGGAACAACCATCACGGTAAGAAATCTCTTTTACAACGTTCCGGCACGCAGAAAATTCCTCAAATCAAACGCAACCGAGTTCCGTCATATTTTCGAGTCCGTCAAGTCACTGGCACTTGCCTATCCGGAAATCGAATGGAAAATGGTCAGCGACGACGAAGAACTCTTCCACTTCAGAACTCCCGACCTTTACGAACGCCTCGATGCTTTTTACGGTGAAAATTTTTCCCTGAGCCTCATCCCGGTTTCTGAAGAGAACGATTACCTCTCGATACGCGGCTTTCTGGGAAAACCAGGCATGCAGAAACGACAGAAACTCGACCAGTATATCTATGTTAACCGGCGGATTATTCAGAACAGGATGCTCTCACAAGCCTTGCAGCAAGCATACGGCGAACTGCTTGTCGAGCGGCAGGCTCCGTTTGCCCTGCTTTTTCTTGACATTGATCCCTCGCGTATTGATGTAAACGTACACCCGGCAAAGCTTGAAGTGAAATTCGAAGATGAGCGAAGTGTGCGCACCATGTTTTACCCGGTTATCAAACGCACTATCCAGCTTCACGACTTTTCACCGGATGCCGCAGAAAAAGAGCCCTTTGCTCCTGGGAAACGTGATTTTGATTTCTCGTCACGAAAACTCGGTTTTCAGAACATTGCAGAACCTGCATCAACAACCAGTACACTTTACGCCAACTACCGTCAGGGAGCTTTCGGTGATACGCCTTTCGAGCAAAAGACCTATACAGAAAAAGAGCCCCGTCAATCATCCATCAATACAGGCTTTGAGCGCTTTGAGCCTGATCTGCGCGAAGGAGGCGACCTGTTCTCAACAACACTTCAGGCAAAACCTTACGAAGACGAAAACACTCCTGATCCGGGAGAAAACGACCCTAAAATCTGGCAACTGCACAACAAATATATTATCTGCCAGATCAAGACCGGCATGATGATTATCGACCAGCACGTCGCCCATGAACGAGTGCTCTACGAACGCGCCGTTGATGTCATGAACCAGAACGTTCCGAACTCTCAGCAACTGCTCTTTCCCCAGAAGGTAGAACTCCGTGCCTGGGAATATGAGGTGTTTGAAGAAATTCGGGACGACCTCTACCGGCTCGGATTCAACCTCCGCTCTTTCGGTGCAAAAACAGTGATGATCGAAGGCATTCCCCAGGATGTCAGGCCTGGTC